>CBIHQF010000318.1:0-5277 GCA_966211665.1 uncultured Pseudomonas sp.
CCTACGTCGAGATCAAGCTCTGAGGAAGTCGACTTCAGGCTGACGGGCCCGACTCCATGCCATGTGCGGAGTCGGGCTTTTTTTCGCCTGCAGAACCGTCAACCTTCTCCCAGCCGGGCAAGGCCACTAAGATGACTCGCAACGCCACCGACCGAGAACCCGCCGATGATCGCCCCCCGTATTTTTGCACTGACTCCCGGAGAGCCAGCCGGCATCGGCCCCGACCTGTGCCTGCTGATGGCGCGCGACACCCCGCCCCACCCGATAGTCGCCATCGCCGCACGCACGCTGTTCGAGGAGCGCGGCCGACAACTCGGCCTGGATATCCAACTGATCAGCGTCGCCCCCGGTGCATGGCCGCAACAGCCCGCGCAGGCAGGCAGCCTGTATGTTTGGGACACACCCCTGGCAGCAGCTGTTACGCCCGGGCAGTTGGACAAACGCAATGCCGCCTACGTGTTGAATACCCTGACCCGCGCCGCGCAAGGCTGCATCGACGGCGACTTCGCCGGCATGATCACCGCACCGGTGCATAAAGGGGTGATCAACGAGGCGGGCATCGCGTTTTCCGGGCACACCGAATTTCTCGCCGAACTGACGCACACCGAGCAGGTGGTGATGATGCTCGCCACCCGCGGCCTACGCGTGGCGCTGGTGACCACGCACCTGCCGCTCAAGGATGTCGCGGCGGCGATTACCGGCGAGCGAGTGAAACGCGTGACACGAATTCTCGATCACGACCTGCGCAGCAAATTCGGTATCGCCCGCCCGCGCATTCTGGTCTGCGGCCTGAATCCCCACGCCGGCGAAGGCGGCCATCTCGGCCGCGAAGAAATTGAAATCATCGAACCGGCGCTGGCGCAATTACGCGACGAGGGCATGACGCTGATCGGGCCGCTGCCGGCCGATACCCTGTTCACCCCGAAGCACCTCGACAACTGCGACGCGGTACTGGCGATGTACCACGACCAGGGCTTGCCGGTGCTCAAATTCAAGGGTTTCGGCGCTGCGGTAAACGTCACCCTCGGCCTGCCGATCGTCCGCACCTCGGTCGATCACGGCACGGCGCTGGACCTGGCCGGTAGCGGCGATATCGACAGCGGTAGCCTGCAAGTCGCCCTGGAAACGGCATACCAGATGGCAGCAGCCGCAAGTTAAGAGCCGGCAGCTAGAGCAACCTGGCCCCGATGCAAACCGGGGCCATGGCTTCCGGATTGCATCCGTGCTACGGGACCGCGAACACCTCGCAGCAAAATCTTCGCTCGCGATGCTCGCTCCTACTGCCGCATCCCCTTTCGCTGTTAAACTGCGCGCTTTGCCTTACCGCTCTCGGCTCCTGCTTGACGCTTGCAGCTTGAGGCTTGGAGCTGCTCTTATGCACCAACACCGCGCCCGCAAGCGCTTCGGCCAGAATTTTCTGCACGACGCCGGTGTGATTCACCGCATCCTGCGCGCCATCCATGCCCGCGAGGGCGAACGCATACTGGAGATCGGACCCGGCCAGGGCGCCCTGACCGAGGGCCTGCTGAACAGCGGCGCGCAACTCGACGTGATCGAACTGGACCGCGACCTGATCCCGATCCTCAACGGCCAGTTCGCCGCCGAGCCGCGCTTTCAGTTGCATCAG
Source organism: uncultured Pseudomonas sp. (assembly GCA_966211665.1). Classification (GTDB taxonomy): domain Bacteria; phylum Pseudomonadota; class Gammaproteobacteria; order Pseudomonadales; family Pseudomonadaceae; genus Aquipseudomonas. Next base: position 1,628 of record CBIHQF010000318.1, read on the forward strand.
GGCGATGCCTTGAAATTCGACTTCGCCAGCCTCGAGCCCGCACCTCACAGCCTGCGCGTGGTCGGTAACCTGCCCTACAACATCTCCACCCCGCTGATCTTCCATCTGCTGGATAACGCCGCGCTGATCCGCGACATGCACTTCATGCTGCAGAAGGAAGTGGTCGAGCGCTTGGCCGCCACGCCTGGCGGCGGCGATTGGGGGCGGCTGTCGATCATGGTGCAATACCACTGCCGGGTGGAGCACCTGTTCAATGTCGGCCCCGGCGCCTTCAATCCGCCGCCCAAGGTCGATTCGGCGATCGTGCGCCTGGTGCCCCATGAGACATTGCCGCACCCGGCGAAGGATCATCGCCTGCTCGAACGAGTGGTGCGCGAAGCCTTCAATCAGCGCCGTAAAACCTTGCGCAATACGCTGAAGAAACTACTGCCCGCCGAGGCGATCGAATCTGCTGGCGTAGATGGCGGCTTACGCCCCGAACAACTCGACTTGGCCGCCTTCGTGCGCCTGGCCGACCAGTTGGCTGAATTGTCCGGCGCGGACGGACAGCAGCTAAACTGATTGCAGTTACACCCACTAACAGGCCGTTGAAAACGTAGGCGAGGCAGCCGAGACAATACAGATGGCGGCCCCGCAAAAACAGGCGAGGAAGCGGACTGGGCTCGCACCCGAGCCTGTTTTTAACGCCCTCTCTTTTATCAAGAGGGGCAACGCAGGTAGTTTTTCAACAGCCTGTTAAAGGCTGTGCCCAGGGTCGGGACTACCGATCCGATAGGCAAAAGCGTGCGAGGGTGCAGAGAGTCAACGCGCATTATCCGTAAACTCCCCTCCACCGCCGCATCCAAGCGCATGGCCGCGCGCAGCTCCGAGTAAGCGTTCGACGCACGCTCACCCCGTGCAGCAGATTTGAACAGGTTTTTGTGTATGCCCGACCACCGTTACCAAATCGACGTCAGCGTCGCGACCCGCTATCTCCCCGAGCAATCGCTGCCGGAACAGAATCGGTTCGCTTTCGCCTATACCGTCACCATCGTCAATAACGGCGAATTGCCCGCGCAATTGCTGTCGCGCCACTGGATCATCACCGATGGCGATGGCCGCGTGCAGGAAGTGCGCGGCGCCGGTGTGGTCGGCGAGCAACCGCATATCGCGGTAGGCGCCAGCCACACCTACAGCAGCGGCACTGTCATGGCCACGCATGTGGGCATCATGCAGGGTAGCTATCTGATGCTCGCCGAAGACGGCAAACGCTTCGACGCCAACATCGCGCCTTTCCGCCTGGCCGTACCCGGATCGCTGCACTGATGGCCACCTATGCCGTCGGCGATGTGCAGGGTTGCCTGCAACCCTTGCAATGCCTCCTGCAACGCGTGGCCTTCGACCCCACTAAAGACCGCCTGTGGCTGGTCGGCGATCTGGTCAACCGCGGCCCGCAATCGCTCGCCACTCTGCGCTTCTTGCATGGCATCCGCGATGCCGTGACCTGCGTGCTGGGTAATCATGACCTGCACTTGCTGGCGGCCGCGTACAACATCGAGCGCCTGAAGAAAGCCGACACCCTGCAGGAAATCCTCGACGCCCCGGACCGCGACGTACTGCTCGACTGGTTACGCCGACAGAAACTGCTGCACTACGACAGCGAGCGCAAAATCGCCCTGGTGCATGCCGGCATCCCGCCGCAATGGACGCTGCAAAAAGCCTTGAAGCGCGCCAGCGAAGTCGAGGAAGTGCTGCGCGACGACACCCGTCTTCCGCTCTTTCTCGACGGCATGTACGGTAACGAGCCAGCCAAGTGGGACAAGGACCTGCACGGCATCGCCCGTTTGCGGGTGATTACCAACTACTTTACCCGCATGCGTTTCTGCAAAGCCGACGGCACCCTGGAACTCAAGCACAAAGAAGACGCCGCCAGCGCGCCGAAGGGGTACGCCCCCTGGTTCAGCCACCCTCGGCGTAAAACCCGGGGTTTGAAGATCATCTTCGGTCATTGGGCGGCACTGGAAGGCAAATGCGACGAACCCGGCCTGTTCGCCCTGGATACCGGCTGCATATGGGGCGGCGCCATGACCTTATTGAATATCGACAGCGGTGAGTTGCACCGCTGCGAGTGCCCGAAGGAGCAAGCATGAGCGAATTCAAACGTATCGCCCCGCAGCAAGCCCAGGCGCTGCGCGAGCAAGGCGCGGTGGTGGTCGACGTGCGCGATCCACAGAGTTTCGCCCTCAACCATATCGCCGGCTCCCAACACCTGGACAATCACTCGCTGCACGACTTCATCGCCAAGGCCGACCTCGATAAGCCGTTGATAGTCACCTGCTACCACGGCAACTCCAGCCAGAGCGCGGCGGCCTACCTGGTCGGCCAGGGCTTCGCCGAAGTCTATAGCCTGGATGGAGGCTTCGAGCTCTGGCGCGCGACTTATCCCGAAGAAACCGCCCAAACGCCCTCGGAAGAATAATTTTATTGCCCCGCCAGGGCCGCGGCAGCTCTGGGCTGCGGCCTCTCTCCGATAGACGGTAATATCCTGTTATCGATCGCTGGCCCTTTATCTCGCCGATTACGAACTATCCTTTAGCTCAGGCCATCAAAATACAGGTAGAGCCGGCCAACCGGCATCCGGGCCATCGGTAAACCTTTAGGTGTGTGGGGGGATTTCCATGCCACGCAAGTGGCAGCTTCCAGGCACCCGCATGACCGACCCCGGACCGGCTCCTAGCATCGAGCGAGGTGACGTCATGAGTATATTCAGCCACTTCCAGCAACGTTTCGAAGCGACTCGCCAGGAGGAGTATTCCCTCCAGGAATACCTCGAGCTGTGCAAAGAGGATCGCGGTGCCTATGTCACCGCGGCCGAGCGCCTGTTGCTGGCGATTGGCGAACCGGAATTGGTCGACACGTCGAGCAATTCCCGGCTATCGCGGATTTTCTCCAATAAAGTCATTCGCCGTTATCCGGCGTTTGCCGACTTCCATGGAATGGAAGAATGCATCGATCAGATCGTCTCCTATTTCCGCCACGCCGCCCAAGGCCTGGAAGAAAAGAAACAGATCCTCTATCTGCTGGGCCCGGTCGGCGGCGGTAAATCGTCCCTCGCCGAAAAACTCAAGCACCTGATGGAGAAAGTGCCCTTCTACGCGATCAAGGGTTCGCCGGTCTTCGAGTCGCCGCTCGGCCTGTTCAACGTCGATGAGGACGGCGCGATTCTCGAAGAGGAATACGGCATCCCGCGGCGCTACCTGAACAGCATCATGTCGCCCTGGGCGACCAAGCGCCTGACCGAGTTCGGCGGCGATATCAGCCAGTTCCGCGTGGTCAAGCTGTACCCCTCGATCCTCAACCAGATCGCCATCGCCAAGACCGAACCCGGCGATGAGAACAACCAGGACATTTCCGCGCTGGTCGGCAAGGTGGACATCCGCAAGCTGGAGGATTACCCGCAGAACGATGCCGACGCCTACAGCTACTCAGGGGCACTGTGCCGCGCCAACCAGGGGCTGATGGAGTTCGTCGAGATGTTCAAGGCGCCGATCAAGGTGCTGCACCCCTTGCTCACCGCCACCCAGGAAGGCAACTACAACAGTACCGAAGGCCTGGGCGCGATCCCCTACAGCGGTATTCTGCTGGCCCACTCCAACGAGTCGGAATGGCAC
>CBIHQF010000319.1:0-5271 GCA_966211665.1 uncultured Pseudomonas sp.
CGCCGAGCGATGGATATTGGTCGTCATTTCATCAGCTCGGTAATAAACACGATCAATACACCCAGGGGCGCGACCAGGCGCACCAACCAATAAACCAAAGTAAACAGACGTGGATTTTTCATCGCCAGTTCCTCGCGCACCACTTCACGCTTCAGCACCCAACCGGCGAACAGCAGGAACGCCAGGCCACCCAGCGGCAGCAGAATGCGGCTGGTCAGGTAGTCGATGCTGTCGAAGAAATTCATCCCGCCACTAGCGCCCCACTGGAACAGGCGGAAGCCATCCTCGGCGAAGACGAAGAACTTGGCCTCGGCGCCAAGGTTGAAGGACAGCACCGTGCCCATACCGACCAGCCAGCAAATCAACGCCAGCACGCTGGTCACCACCACCCGACTGCGCCGGGTGCGCTCGACCAGATAGGCCACCGCCGGTTCGAGCATGGAAATCGACGAGGTCCAGGCCGCGACCAGCACCAGGACGAAGAACAGCGTGCCCATGATCTGGCCAAAGACGATATTGCCGAATGCCACCGGCAGGGTGACGAACATCAACCCCGGCCCCGCGGCCGGCTCCATGCCGCCGGCGAAGACGATGGGAAACAGCGCCAGCCCGGCGACCAATGCCACCAGCGTATCGAGAATGCCAACCGCCAGCACCGTGCTGCCGATCGAAGCACGCTTGGGCATATAAGCGCCGTACACCATGATCGAACCGACCCCCACGCTCAGGGTGAAGAAAGCATGGCCCATGGCCGCGAGCAAGCCGTGGAGCAGCCGATCGGGCTGGAAGTTGAAGAGAAAATGGAAGCCCTGCATGAAGTGGCCGGTGGTCATGCTGTAACCCAGCAGCACCAGTAACAGGATGAACAGCATCGGCATCATGATGCGCAGGCCGCGCTCCAGACCGGCCACCACGCCGCGGGCGATGACGAAGCCGGTCAGCGCCATGAACAGCGTGTGCCACAGGGTCAGGCGCCAGGGGTCGGCAGTCAGCGCACCGAAAGCGCCGCTCGCCTCCTGGGCGGTCACGCCCTCGAACTGGCCGCGGCCCATGCCGATGATGTAGTCCAGCGACCAGCCCGCCACCACGCTGTAGAACGACAGGATCAGCAAGGCCGCGACCATGCCCATCATCGCCGCCCAGGACCATTTCGCCGATGCGCCGGATTCCACGGCCAAGGTTTTCAGGGTGTTCACCGGGCTCTGCCTCCCACGGCGACCGATCAGGGTTTCCGCGAGCATGATCGGCAAGCCGACGAGGAAGATGCACACCAGGTACATCATCACAAAGGCCCCGCCGCCGTACATGCCGGTCATATAGGGGAACTTCCAGATATTACCGAGCCCGACCGCCGAACCCGTCGCCGCCAGGATGAAAACCCAACGACTGGCCCATGCACCGTGAATGGAAACCTTATCACTCGCCATGACTACGCCCGAATGCGTGAAAAAGATCGGGCATTGTCCGGGATTACCCCCTCACCCTCAAGATCGGGTTATCGCCAGCGAGCGCGCGACTCCCTATAATGCGCGCCCTATGGCTAAACAAAAGAAACACCCACAAGGCACCATCGCCCAAAACAAAAAGGCGATGCACGATTATTTCGTCGACTCCAAGTTCGAGGCGGGCCTGGTCCTGGCCGGCTGGGAAGTGAAAAGTCTGCGCGCCGGCAAGGCTCAGTTGGTCGACAGCTATGTGCTGTTGAAGGACGACGAAGCCTGGCTGATGGGCTGCCACATCACCCCGCTGAAAACCGCCAGCACCCATGTGATCGCCGATCCGACCCGCACCCGCAAGCTGCTGCTCAATAAGCGCGAACTGGACAAATTGTTCGGCGCCGTGCAGCAGAAGAGTTACACCTGTGTGGCGTTGTCGCTGTATTGGAAAGCGCATTTGATCAAATGCGAAATCGCCCTGGCGAAGGGCAAGAAGGACTTCGACAAGCGCCACACGGAGAAGGAACGTGACGCCGACCGCGAAGTGCAGCGCGCCATGCGCACCAAGGGCAAGGACGATTGATAGCAATATCATCGGATCACGCGGCGGCGCCCCTGGCGGGTTACGCCGCCAGAAAACGCAACAGAGCCTTCTCCTGTAGGCGGCTAACCCGCCCTACGATTTATGGCTTATCTGCCGGCGTTGCGCGCGCTCTTCTCGCCGCGCTTGCTGCTGCACTTCGGCGAGCACTTCCTGCACGTAATCGATATGCCGATTGGAGAGCTTGCGCGCATCCTCGGCCCGGCCTTCGATAATCGCCTGATAGAGATCGCGGTGCTGTTCGATCAGCATGTCGCGGGTTTCGTCGCGCTGGGCGTACATGCCGCCGATATTGGTCACCACGTTGTTCCGAAGCAGATCGAACAGGCCACGAATGGTGTGCAACAGCACCGCGTTGTGGCTCGCTTCGGCGATGGCCAGGTGGAAATTGGCGTCGGCCGCCCCCTCCTGCGCGCGGGTCACTTTGCCGCTGCGGCTGTAGCAATCCTGCAACGCCGCGAAGGCTTCGCCGAGGCGCTGGCGATCCAGCTCGGTGGCGCGCTGCGCGGCGTAGAACGCACATGAACCTTCCAGCGTATGGCGAAACTCGAGCAGATCGCGCTGCGCTTCCGGGTTGCTTTCCAATAGGTGCAACAACGGATCGCTGAAGGTCGAGCCGAGGGACTCGGCGACATAATTACCGCCGCCCTGACGGCTGACCAGCAAACCCTTGGCCACCAATTTCTGAATCGCTTCGCGTAACGAGGGTCGCGATACGCCGAAACGCTCGGCCAATACCCGCTCCGCCGGCAAGCGCTCGCCGGCCTTGAGGGTGCCTTCGAGAATCATGGTTTCCAGCTGAGTGACGATGTCGTCCGACAAACGGCGCTGGCGAACCGGACCTACCTCCATAACCCACGCTCCACTGGTTTTACCAATCCACACGCCCTAGCCAGGGCCCTTCACCGGCCAGCCTATAGCGCCGCTCGCGGCCATACAAGCCCGGGCCATGCGACCAAAGTAGTAAGCCTGCTAATTGACAGCCCAACGCCAGCACTTTTACCCTGAGCGGGCTAGATTGTAAATTGGTATTACCAATTTACACAACCCAAAACAATTCCAAAAACTAGTGAGGTCTCTCCATGCCGGCTCTGTCCAACTCATTCGCCGCACCGCTGCATCTGCCTTCCTACCTGCGCGTTGCGCACCGCTAAGGAGAGATCGACATGTCATCTGGTCTTCTTGCCCTACTTGCGTTCTCCCCAATCCTGTTGGCGGCGATTCTGCTGATCGGCCTGCGCTGGCCGGCCAAACACGCCATGCCCCTGGTGTATCTGGTCACCGCCGGCGTCGGCCTGTTCGTCTGGGATATGAGCGTCAACCGCGTGCTGGCTTCCACCGTGCAAGGTCTGCTGATCACCCTCGGCCTGCTGTGGATCATCTTTGGCGCGATTCTGCTGCTCAACACCCTCAAACATTCCGGTGGGATCACCGCGATCCGCGCAGGCTTCGCCACCATCAGCCCGGACCGGCGCATTCAGGCGATCATCATCGCCTGGTTGTTCGGCTGCTTCATCGAGGGCGCATCCGGTTTCGGCACGCCGGCGGCGATCGCCGCGCCCCTACTGGTGGCCATCGGCTTCCCGGCCATGGCCGCGGTGCTGATGGGCATGCTGGTACAGAGCACGCCAGTGTCCTTCGGCGCGGTTGGCACGCCGATCATAGTCGGCGTCAACACCGGTCTGGATACGGCGACCATTGGTGCGCAGTTGGTCGAGCAAGGCTCGTCCTGGGCGCAGTTCCTGCAGCTGATCACCAGCGAAGTGGCGATCATTCACGCCAGCGTCGGCACCATCATGCCGCTGGTGATGGTGCTGATGTTGACGCGCTTCTTCGGCCAGGAGAAAAGCTGGAAGGCCGGCTTCGAAGTGCTGCCGTTCGCGATCTTCGCCGGCCTGGCCTTCACCATTCCCTACGCCCTTACCGGCGTATTCCTCGGCCCGGAGTTTCCGTCGCTGGCCGGCGGCCTGATCGGCCTGGCGATCGTCACCAGCGCCGCACGCATGGGCTTCCTGTTGCCGAAGAGCACCTGGGACTTCGCCCCTGCCGACAAGTGGCCGGCCGAATGGCTGGGCACCGTCGAGATGAAACTCGATCAACTGACCGCCAAGCCGATGAGCGCACTGCGCGCCTGGCTGCCCTATGTACTGGTCGGCGCCCTGCTGGTGATCAGCCGCGTGGTGCCGGAAGTCGGTGCGGCGCTGAAAGCCGTGGTGGTGAACTTCCCCGACCTGCTCGGCGAAACCGGGGTCAGCGCCAACTTCATGCCGCTGTACCTGCCCGGCGGCATTCTGGTCGCCGTGGTGCTCGCGACCTTCTTCTTCCACGGCATGAAGCTGCGCGAACTGGGCGCCGCGGTGAAGGAATCCTCCAGCGTGCTGCTCAGCGCCGGTTTCGTCCTGCTGTTCACCGTGCCCATGGTGCGCATCCTGATCAACTCGGGCGTCAATGGCGCGGACCTCGCCAGCATGCCAATCCTGATGGCGCGCTGGGTGGCCGATAGCGTCGGCGGCATCTACCCGCTGCTGGCGCCGAGCATCGGTGCCCTCGGCGCATTTATCGCCGGCTCCAACACCGTGAGCAATATGATGTTCAGCCAGTTCCAGTTCGGCGTCGCCAGCAGCCTGGGAATTTCCAGCGCGCTGATAGTCGCGGTACAGGCCATAGGCGCGGCAGCGGGCAATATGGTCGCGATCCACAACGTGGTCGCCGCCTCCGCCACCGTTGGTTTGCTCGGTCGCGAAGGTAGCATCCTGCGCAAGACCATCTGGCCTACCCTGTACTACGTGCTGTTCACCGGCTCGATAGCGCTGTTCGCCATCTATGTACTGGGCGTCAGCGATCCGCTGGTAGCCGGCCGATAATTGCCGCTCGCGCACGCGCCCCGACAAGTCGACGGCGCGTGTTTTGTAACGCCCGATCTTGCTTCTGATGCCCAATTTCCGAACCAGAGTGCCCTCCATGATCATTTCCGCCTCGACTGATTACCGCGCCGCGGCACAACGCAAACTGCCGCCGTTCCTATTCCACTACCTCGACGGCGGCGCTTATGCCGAACACACGCTCAAGCGCAACGTCGAGGACCTGGCCGACATCGCCCTGCGTCAGCGTGTACTGAGGAACATGTCCGAGCTGAGCCTGGAAACCCGGCTACTCGGCGAAACCCTGTCGATGCCGGTGGCGCTCGCTCCGGTCGGCCTGACCGGCATGTACGCGCGGCGCGGCGAAGTGCAG
>CBIHQF010000320.1:0-5233 GCA_966211665.1 uncultured Pseudomonas sp.
TGTGGGTTTTGCTTCTTCGGCCGGCCGCCCTTTTCGCCATTCGCCTTCTGTGATGCGAAGTAGGCCTCGACCTTCACGCGCTCCCGTTCGATGTCGAGGTGCAACCACCGACCATCGGCCTGGCGCTGTTCAGCAATATCAACATCGACAGCGGCAGTAGCCTGGAGCAGGTGTTGCAGAACCGCGAACTACGCCTGTTGGTCAAGGATGGCTATTCCTACGGCGAGCATATCGACGCGCTTATTCATAAGATCGACCCCCGGCGAATAAAAACCACGGTGGAAAACATGAATATGCTGCGCATGATCGCCCTCGACCGCGCCGACTACTTCTTTATCGCCGAGGAGGAGGCCAGCGAGCTGATCCGCCAGTCCGAATTCAAACCGGGCGACTTCAAATACATCCACTTCAGCGACAGCCCCGACGGCGGCCAACGCCATCTGTGGTGCAGTAAGCAGGTTTCCCAGCAAAGCCTGAACAGGATCAACAAGGCCATTGCCGAACTGGCCCGCGAGCGTTCGCCAACCGCCGACCAACCCTGAACTTACTTGTTGCGCGGCTTGGCCCGCGCGGTGGGTTCGGCGATCAGCGGATCGTCCGGCCAATAATGTTTGGGGTAACGCCCCTTCAAATCCTTCTTCACCTCGGCGTAGGTGCTGCGCCAGAAGTTGGCCAGGTCCTGGGTCACCTGTACCGGGCGGCGTGCCGGCGACAACAGGTGCAGCTTGACCGCTTGCCGGCCGCCGGCGATGCGCGGGGTTTCGGCCAAGCCGAACAACTCCTGCAGACGCACCGCCAAGACCGGCGGTTGTTCATGGTAATCCAGGGCGATGCGCGAGCCGGACGGCACTTGCAGGCTGCGCGGCGCCAGCTCGTCCAGGCGCTGCGGCAGCGGCCAGGGCAGCAAGCCCTGGAGAATGCCGGGCAGATCGAGATTGGCGAAGTGGCTGAGGCGGCTGACCGAACCCAGGTAGGGTTGCAGCCAGTCTTCCAGCGATTGCAGCAGGGCCGCATCGCCGACATCCGGCCAGTCGCTGTGGCCCTGGGCTTGCAGATCGAGACCGCGCAGCAAAGCCACGCGCGCCTGCCACTGGCGTAGTTCAGGGGTCCAGGGCAACAGCGCCAAACCTTTGCGCCGCACCAGGCCGAGCAAGGCGCGGCTGCGCGTCGCTTCGTCCAAGCCACTTAGCGGCTCGCGGCCGAGCACCAGCTCGCCCAAGCGGCGCTGACGCTCGGCGCGCAGCACGCCTTCGCGCTCGTCCCATTCCAGTTCCTCGCGGATGCTGATCTGCTCGGCCAGCACCGTCTCGAACAGCTGCGGGTCGAGGTCGGCGGCGAGATAAATACGCTCCTCGCGCTGGCCCTGGCGGCTGCCGAGATCGGCGAGCACCAGCCATTCGTGCTTCATCAGCGCGTCGGCCTCGGCGAACAGCGCGGCGCGGCCGTTGGCCAGCCGGTATTCAGCGCCGCCGGCGCGGCGCTGCTGGGCGACCCGGTCCGGGTAGGCGAACGCTAGCAAGGCGCCGAGCCAACGCGGGTGCTCGGGGTCGGCCACTGGGCTGTTCGCGGGGCTGCGTTTGAGATAGCCCTGGAATTGCCGAGCCAGTTGCCGCGCCCGTTGCATACCGCCTTGAGCGGCACGACCGGCTTTGCTCTCGCCGCTGAGCAAGGCGATGCGGCTATGCAAATCGGCGCCCGCGCCCCTCAGAATGTCACGTTCGCCGAGCAGCGCCGCCAAGTTGCAGGCCAATTCCGCCAAGCCGAGGGCCTGGCCGCGCAGCAATAGATGGGCGATACGCGGGTGCGTCGGCAATTCGGCCATGGCGCGGCCGTGCTCGCTAAGCGCGCCGCGTTCGTCCAAGGCACCCAGACGGGTCAGCAGATCGCGGGCCTGGGCATAGGCGGCCACGGGCGGTGGGTCGAGCCAGATCAGCTCGTCCGGGGTCACGCCCCAGCGCGCCAATTGCAGAGCCAAGCCGGCCAGATCGGCCTGAAGGATTTCCGCCGCGCCGTAAGCCGCTAATTGCTCATGCTGCGCCTGCGACCACAGGCGGTAACAGGCGCCCGCCTGTAAACGCCCGGCACGGCCGGCACGCTGGGTCGCCGAGGCGCGGGAAATGCGCTGGGTTTCCAGGCGGGTCATGCCGCTGCCGGGGTCGAAGCGCGGCACCCGCGCCAGGCCGGCATCCACCACCACGCGCACGCCGTCGATGGTCAGGCTGGTCTCGGCGATATTGGTCGCCAGCACTATCTTGCGCAGGCCCGCTGGCGCCGGTTCGATGGCCGCGCGTTGGGCGCTCAGCTCCAGTTCGCCGTGCAACGGGCAGAGCAGGATATCGCCGCGCCCGTCCAAGCGTTCGGCCAACTGTTCGTTGACCCGGCGAATCTCCGCCTGCCCCGGCAGAAACACCAGCAGGCTGCCCGGCTCGTCGTCCAGCGCTTGCAACACCGTCTGCACAACGCGCGGCTCCAGCCACTCGCCCGGCTGAAAAGGCGCGCCCCAATGCTGCGCCACCGGGAACATCCGCCCTTCGCTGCGCAACACCGGCGCATCGCCCAGCAGCGCGGCCAGGCGCTCGCCTTCCAGGGTCGCGGACATCAGCAACACCTTGAGCGGCGGCTCGCCGGAATCCTCACCACGAAACATCGCTCTGCCGTTCAGGCACAAGGCCAGAGCCAGGTCGGCATCGAGGCTGCGCTCGTGGAATTCGTCGAAAATCACCAGGCCGACGCCCTCCAGCGCCGGGTCGTCCTGCAGGCGGCGGGCGAGAATGCCTTCGGTGACCACTTCGATGCGCGTGCGCGGGCCGACCTTGCTGTCCAGGCGAATGCGGTAACCAACGGTTTCGCCGACCTTCTCGCCCAGCTCACTGGCCAGCCGCTCGGCCGCGGCGCGGGCAGCCAGACGCCGCGGTTCGAGCATGACGATGCGCTGCCCGGCCAACCACGGTTGGTCGAGCAGGGCCAGCGGCACCCGGGTGGTCTTACCGGCGCCGGGCGGCGCCTCCAGCACCGCTTCGTGGCGGCCGGCCAGGGCCTCGAGCAGGGCGGGCAACTGAGCATCGATGGGCAGGGAATGCATGGTGTCTCCAATCTGGCCGGCGATTATAACGGCGAACGGCCAGCCGGCTGCGTCGGTCTTACTCACGAGGCATCGAGGCCTTGCGACAACGCAACCTTTAGCGCAGCCGGCGCGCTGCCGCCTTGCTATAGTTGCGCCAATTTTCAGCCATGAGGTGTCCAATGCGCATGCACACTCGGATCATCGGCGGCGTTCTCGCTGCCTCCCTGCTCACTCAGTTGACCGCTTGCGGCACGCTGTTCTTCCCTGATCGCCGGGGCCAGATCGAAGGCCGTATCGACCCGGTGGTCGCGGCGCTCGATGCGGTCGGCATTCTGTTCTATGTGATCCCCGGATTGATCGCCTTCGGCATCGACTTCGCCACCGGCGCCATTTACCTGCCGGGCGGCACCAGCGCCCAGGTCGACCCACAGGCGCTGCAGAACCTGGTGGATGCCGATGGCCAGATCGACAACGCCAAACTCAAGGTGCTGATCGAACAGAGCACCGGCCACAGCCTGCCGCTCGACGACCCACGCCTGATCCGCCACAGCGGCAGCATCGAACAGTTGGCGGCCTACGGCTTGCGTCCGGCCGCGTGATCGTCTTGGCCGCCACGTCGAAACGGAATCGCCGGTGAACACCCCGCAGCAGCACGCCCGGCTGATGCGCCTGGCCACCTTCGCCGCCCTGGCGGTGGCCCTGAGCCTGGCGCTGGCCAAGGCCGTCGCCTGGTGGCTGAGCGGTTCGGTCAGCCTGTTGGCCGGCTTGACCGACTCGCTGCTCGATGGCGCCGCCTCGCTGCTCAACCTGCTGGCGGTGCACTACGCGCTACGCCCGGCCGATGACGACCATCGTTACGGCCACGGCAAGGCCGAAGCCCTGGCGGGCCTGGGCCAGGCGTTGTTCATCGGCGCCAGCGCGCTGCTGGTGGGCGGCCATGGCGTCGACCGCCTGCTCGACCCGCGACCGATAGGCGCGCCCGCGCTGGGTATTGCGGTGATGCTGCTGTCCCTGGCGTTGACCCTGGCCCTGCTGCTGTTCCAGCGCCATGTGGTACGCCTGACCGGCTCCACGGCGATTCGCGCCGACTCGCTGCACTACCGCTCCGACCTCTTGCTCAACACCAGCATCCTGGTCGCCATCGGCCTGGCCAGTTACGGTTGGGAACGCCTGGATGCGGTGTTCGGCATCGGCATCGCCTTCTACATTCTGTGGAGCGCCATCCGCATCGCCCAGGAAGCCTCGGCGGTATTGATGGACCAGGAATTGGAACCGGCGATCAGTGCGCAAATGCATGACCTGGCCTGCGGCGTGCCCGGCGTGCTCGGCGCCCACGACCTGCGCACGCGCATCTCCGGCACCCATTGGTTCGTGCAATTGCATATCGAATTGCCGAGCGATATGCGCCTGACCCAGGCCCACCGCTTGTGCGATCAGGTCGAAGCGGCGATTCGCGCCGAATTCCCGCGGGCGCAGGTACTGGTGCACGCAGACCCGGCGGATGTGGTCAAGCGCAACGACCCGCAACCCCAGGCGTAGCGGGCAATTCACGCCTGGCGAGACAACACCCTGTAGGAGCCAGCTTGCTGTGGTCCGGCACTCCGGCGATCCTGGCCAATCGCGCAACAGCCTCGCCATCCCGACCGGGACATGTTGGCAGACGCACTACCGCTCCCCGGATTGCATCCGGGCTACAAACTCAGCCAACGGCGCCATTAAAAAGGCTGTGTACCCGTTAACTGTTGCATGCGCGGTCTCTTGTAGGAGGCCCGACCTCGGGGCGAGCTCTTCGCTGTTCCTGCCGGCGATGAGCAGGCAGCCCTGCGGGCTGCATTCGCCGCGAGGTCGCGCGACCCACATGGATGTGGGAAATGCCGCAAGCCCGTCGGGAACGGGCGCGGCCTCCTACAGGACATCGCAGCACGCAACACATAATTGGGACATAGCCATTAAAAAAGGGAGACCTTGCGGCCTCCCCTCGGGAAAATTGTCCAGTGCTGGCAAAGCTCTTGCCGCTTTCGTCGCCCGCCTGGTTGGGCAGTGCGGACCCGGGTGCCGTGACGATCCGGTAGGATCGGCGGCTGCCGTTCGCCTGGTTGGGCGAGCCGGCTGGACGTGTCGTCCGGGCCATGAAACTGGAATAAAGCTTATCGCCAAGACCGCGACAGA
>CBIHQF010000321.1:0-5228 GCA_966211665.1 uncultured Pseudomonas sp.
TGTGTCGGCCCGGTGAAAATTCGCAGCGTATTTGTCCGGCCAGACGTTGAGCAGGAGCTACCCAGCGAATCCAAAGCCGTGAGTATTTCCCCGCTGCTCAGCGAGCTGATCCAGGCCTCCATCACTATCGCCGAACCCTACGAACAGAACTCCCGCGAAGCCAGAGTGATGAACCTGATTCTGGACGAATTGAAAATTCTGCCGACCTTGCCGCTGCACCTACCGCAGCCAGCAGACCCGCGCATCCAGGCCATCTGCACCACTCTGCAACAAGACCCGGGCGACGGTTCAACCCTTGCTGACTGGAGCGCGCGCCTGCACCTCGACGAAAAAACCATCCAGCGTCTATTCCAAAAAGGCACCGGCATGACCTTCGGCCAATGGCGCCAGCAAGCCCGGCTGCTGCTGGCGCTGGAGCGCATCGCGGTAGGGGAGAAGATCATCGATGTGGCCGGGGAATTGGGCTATGAAAGCCCCAGTGCGTTTACCACCATGTTTAAAAAGCAGTTTGGGATGACGCCTAGTAGATTTTTTAAGTGAGACGGGGCGCTTGATACGTCCGCGGCTTTTACAGCGGCGTGCGCTCAATTTTCCAGCTCCAGGGAAGGCCCCTTTAGTGAAGTGGCTTGGATAAGAATTGGTGGTACAGGCTCCGAGGTTGCCACCGTATGCAAATTTGGGAGCTGTGTAGGGCGGACAACGGTTACTGACCCACCAGCTTTTTTGGCAGGCACCTCAGCGTCGACTTCGGCAGTTGGCAATCGGGGGCAGTCGGCCAAGAGCGGGCGGCCACTGGCGCCACCCTCATGGAGTTATGCGGATAGGCGCCCGTTTCGGTTGACACAACTGGCTGCGCTTACTCGCCGCTGCCTGTATAGGCCAAGTGCTTAAGCGCATCAGTATCCATGTGGTAGGCCATCCATTTGTGCTCGGGCGTGCCGCCAAGGCGCTGGTAAAACGCTTCTGCCTTGAGGTTCCCGGCCAGCACATCCCACTTCAAACGCCCCGCTCCCCGCATAAGCGCGCGCCGGGCGATATGCTGCAGCAAGGCCGAGCCTAAACCGGCGCTGCGGCAATGCGCGGCGACGTAAAGCTCCTTCAATACCACCGTGGGCCGCAGGTCATAGGTAAAGGGAATTTCCAGAACCACCGCATAGCCGGCGACCTGCCCCGCCCATTGCGCAACAAACACTTCGCATTGCGGCGGCTGGCCGAACGCGCGGGCCAGGAGTTGCTGTTCGTTCACGCAGAAGGCGTCGAGGTAGTCCTCGAAGCGCGCCAGTTCGCGCATCAACTCAAGCAACACCGGGATATCGGCGGGCACCGCTGCACGCACCTTACTCAACATGCGCATGCAATCGCATCGCCGCTGGCCTTGTGCGCCTCGGAACCCACCAGGGGCAAACCCTCATCGAGCCAGCCGGTGACACCGCCGAGCATTTCTTTTACGGCATACCCCAGCCCGGCCAGGCGGATTGCGGCGCGGTGCACGCCATTGCAGTGCGGCCCGGCGCAGTACACGACAAACAGCGTGTCGCGTGCGAACTCGGCCATGCGCTCGGCGGTGATCTGCCGTGAAGGAATATTGATGGCCCCGGGCACTCGCGCTGCGGCAAAGGCCCCGTTGCTGCGCACGTCGACCAGCACATAGTCGACCTCGCCGGCTTGCTGGCTATGGAAAACATCCGAGCAATCGGTTTCAAAGGCCAGGCGGCGGCTGAAATGGGCAAGGGCTTCTGCCGCCGGAGCGGCTGGGGTTTCTCGAACAAGGCTGAACATGGCTATCACTCCACTCGTTGAAAGTGGCTCCACTGTAGTTAGCTGGCCGAAGGCGCTACAGTGGCTGAATCGACATCAACTGGTAATTTTCCGCCAAATGCATAAAGACCCCGGTTTGGTCGCCATACTCGCTTACGACGGCCTGTGCACATTTGAATTCGGCGTTGCCGTGGAGATATTCGGCCTGCCACGTCCCGAGTTCGATTTTCCCTGGTATCGCCACTGCACGGTGGCCGTGGACGCAGGCCCCATGCGCGCCCTGGGGGGCGTTCAGGTTGTGGCTGACGCGGATATCAAGGCGCTGACAAAGGCACACACCATTGTCGTTCCCGGCTGGCGCAACCGCGAGCAGCTGCCGCCAGAGGCGTTGCTGCAAGCCCTGCGCGCAGCCCATGCTCGCGGTGCAAGGCTGCTGTCGATCTGCTCCGGGGTGTTTGTCCTTGCCGCTACGGGCCTGCTCGACGGCAAACGCGCGACCACCCATTGGCGCTACACCGGTGAACTGGCCGCACGCTTCCCAGCTATCGAAGTGGACCCAGCGGTTCTCTATGTGGACAGCGGCCAACTCATCACCTCGGCAGGCAGCGCCGCAGGCATCGATGCGTGCCTGCATTTAGTAGCACGCGACTTTGGCTGCCATGTCGCCAACACTGTGGCCCGGCGCCTGGTAATGGCACCACAGCGCTCGGGCGGCCAGGCCCAATTTATTCCCGCGCCGGTTGCCCAGGCGCCGCGCGATGACCTCTCGGCGGTCCTGCAGTGGGCGCTGCAGCACATCGCCGCCCCCCTGACAGTCAAGCAAATGGCTGCGAAAGCGCTGATGAGCGAACGTACGTTTCTGCGCCGCTTCAATGAAGCCACCGGCATGTCGCCCAAGAGCTGGCTGCTGCACACACGTATGAGCCAGGCGCGAGAGTTTCTGGAGACTACGGGCTTGAACAGTGAGCAGATCGCCGAACGCTGCGGCTTCAGCTCGGTGGAAAGTTTCCGCGTGGCCTTCCGTAAAGTGGTAGGTCTTGCACCATCGTTTTATCGAGAACGCTTCGGCAAGCGCGTCGCGCTGTAACCTTGCTCGGAGGGCTGTGGCTGGAGATGTCGCCTCCAGAGGTGCATCCCAAGAGCAACTAAAACTGGGGACGCTACCAGCTCTCTGTCGAGCGCCCCATGCGTGTCACCTCTGTCGAGCGCCTCAATGGAGCGCTGCGCGTTTATGCGGAGTGACCCGCACGGCAACCGAGATCGAGCAGTTCCTGACAAAAGCGCAGGCCTGAGAGCCTCCGCTCCAAGCAGCCTGGTCAGACCCGCTGGACAGTATCGCGGTGCCTGGGCAAGGCGATGGAGATCAGCGCGGCGGTCAGCACGAACGCACTGGACACCCACAAGCAGGCCTCCAGCCCATAGGCCTGGAATATCCAGCCCGAGAGCAACGTGCCGATCAGCCGCCCCAGCGCGTTGGACATGTAGTAGAAGCCCACGTCCAGCGACACACCGTCTTCCTTGGCGTAGCTGACGATCAGGTAGCTGTGCAGCGACGAGTTCACCGCGAACAGCACGCCGAACAGCAGCAGGCCGCCGAGCAATACCACCTGTGCCGACCAACCGCTGCCCAGCCCCAGTGCAATCAACGCCGGCAGCCCGGCCAGCAGCGCGGCCCAGATGAAAGCGGCGCGGCCGTCCGGTACATGCCCGCTTTGCTTGCCGGTGATGCGCGGGGCAAACGACTGCACGATGCCGTAACCGATCACCCAACTGGCGAGAAAGCCGCCGACCAGCCAAAAGTCCCAGCCGAATACCGTGCTCAGGTACACCGGCAGAGCGATCACGAACCAGACGTCGCGCGCGCCAAACAAAAACAACCTGGCGGCCGAAAGGATATTGATCGCCCGGCTCTTGGAGAGCATGTCGCGGAATTTCGGTTTGGCCTTGGCTTTGCCCAAATCCTTCTTCAGCAGTACCAGGCTGGCCAGCCAGATCAACGCCAGTACGGCTGCCATGACCAGCACCGCGCCGGTGAAACCGAGCAGGGCGAGCAGCGCGCCACCGAGGAAGAAACCCACGCCCTTGAGCGCGTTCTTCGAGCCGGTAAGGATGGCCACCCATTTGTACAGGGTGCCCTGCTGGTTGTCCGGCACCAGGAGCTTGATCGAGCTCTTGGCGCTCATCTTGTTCAGATCCTTGGCGATGCCGGACAACGCCTGGGCGCCCATCACCCAGGGCACCGTCAGCCAGGCGGCCGGTACGGTGAGCATCAAGAGCGCGGCCACCTGCAGGCCCAGGCCGATGTTCATGGTGCGATTGAGCCCAAGGCGCGCGCCGAGGTAACCACCCACCAGGTTGGTGACTACGCCGAAGATCTCGTAGAACAGAAACAGCGCCGCAATCTGTAGCGGCGTGTAACCCAGACTGTGAAAGTGCAGCACCACCAGCATGCGCAGCGCGCCGTCGGTGAGGGTAAAGGCCCAGTAATTGCCGGTAACCAGCAGGTACTGGCGCACTTCTGGAGCCAGGCGG
Source organism: uncultured Pseudomonas sp. (assembly GCA_966211665.1). GTDB lineage: Bacteria > Pseudomonadota > Gammaproteobacteria > Pseudomonadales > Pseudomonadaceae > Aquipseudomonas. The sequence continues at coordinate 4,291 of CBIHQF010000321.1, forward strand.
GACAAGGCATGCATCGGGGAATCCTGTGATGCTGTGATGGGTATCGCTGAGCTCAACCCATCCTACGAAGTTCGTGGGAAGCCGTAGGGTGGATGGCGCTTTATCCATCCACCAGACAGATGGTGGATGAAAAAGGCGTCATCCACCCTACGGGTCAGTCGGCCAAACCCACCATCCGTGCCAATTCCACGGTGCGGTTGGCGTAGCCCCATTCGTTGTCGTACCAGGCGTAGAGCTTCACCTGGGTTTCATTGACCACCATGGTCGAGAGCGCATCGATGATCGACGAGCGCGGATCGGTGCGGTAGTCGATGGATACCAGCGGGCGCTCTTCGTAACCCAGGATACCCTTGAGGGGCCCATCAGCGGCGGCCTTGAGCAGCGCATTGACCTCCTCGACCGTGGTCGCGCGCTCCACCTCGAATACGCAGTCGGTCAGCGAGGCATTGGCCAGGGGCACGCGCACGGCGTGGCCATTCAGCTTGCCGCGCAGCTCGGGGAAGATTTCCGCGATGGCGGTGGCCGAACCTGTGGTGGTGGGGATCAGGCTCATGCCCGAGGCTCGCGCGCGGCGCAGGTCCTTGTGCGGCTGGTCGAGAATGCTCTGGGTGTTGGTCAGGTCGTGGATGGTGGTGATCGAGCCATGGCGGATGCCGAGGTTCTCGTGGATCACCTTGACCACCGGCGCCAGGCAGTTAGTGGTGCAGGACGCGGCGGTGACGATGCGGTGCTGCGCCGGGTCGAACAGCTCATGGTTGACGCCCATGACGATATTCAATGCCCCGGCTTCCTTGACCGGCGCGCTGACCACCACGCGCTTCACGCCCTGATCCAGGTAGCCCTGGAGCACGGCGACGGTCTTCATCTTGCCGCTGGCTTCGATCACCAGGTCGCAGCCGCTCCAGTCGGTATCGGCGATGGCCTTGTTGGCCGTGACC
>CBIHQF010000322.1:0-5200 GCA_966211665.1 uncultured Pseudomonas sp.
AGCGCGAGATAGGTGCGGACGAAATCCGCCGGCAACTGCATAACGAGCAGATTCTCGAGCTGGAACGCGATATGCAGGACATCAAGAACGATCTGCTTTCGTCGCCGAGCCAATCCCCAGCCGCCAGTAGCGGCGCAGAGGTCAAACCGACTGCGCCTGACGTCGCCAGCCAGGATAAATCCCCACAACCATGAGCCGCCTAACGGACAGCGACCAGGAAATGCCCCTGGTCTCGCACCTGACCGAGCTGCGCACGCGCCTGCTGCGCATCGTCGGCTTCGTCTTGCTGCTATTCGCCGGTTTGTTTTATTTCGCCCAGGACATCTACGCGCTGGTCGCCGCACCGTTGCGCGCCTACCTGCCCGAAGGCGCGACCATGATCGCCACGGGCGTCGCCTCGCCGTTCCTCACGCCGTTCAAACTGACCATGATGGTCGCGCTCTTCCTCTCGATGCCGATCATCCTGCATCAGGTTTGGGGCTTCATCGCGCCGGGGCTGTATAAGCACGAGAAGCGCATCGCCGTTCCTCTGCTGATTTCCAGCATCCTGCTCTTCTACGGCGGCATGGCCTTCGCCTATTTCGTGGTGTTCCCGATCATGTTCGGCTTCTTCGCCAGCGTGACCCCGGAAGGGGTGGCGATGATGACCGATATCGGCCAGTACCTGGATTTCGTCCTGACCCTGTTCTTCGCCTTCGGCATGGCCTTCGAGATCCCGGTCGCAACCTTTTTGCTGATCTGGATCGGCATAGTCGATATCGAGACGCTGCGCAAAGGCCGCCCTTACGTGGTGGTCGGCTGCTTCGTCGTCGGCATGGTGCTGACCCCGCCGGACGTGTTCTCGCAAACCCTGCTGGCGGTGCCGATGTGGATGCTGTTCGAGTTGGGGTTGCTGTGCGCGGGCCTGGTCAAGCGCCACGACGAGCAGGGCGAAGAAGACAGCGACAGCGAGCCGCAGGACCAACCTCCAGCCGCCCAGCCGTGAACCTGCTCCTGCTCGAAGACGGCGATTTCGTCGCGGCCGACCGTGTGCAACTCAGCGGTCGGCGCCTCAAGCACCTGCTCGACGTACACCGCGCCGATACCGGCGACAGCCTGCGCGTCGGCCGCTTGAATGGCTTGATGGGCACCGGCCAACTGCTGAGCCTGGATGCCGAGCGCGCCGAACTGAGCGTGACGCTCGATCAGGCGCCGCCGAGCAAATTGCCACTGACCCTGCTGTTGGCGCTGCCACGGCCGAAGATGTTGCGCCGGGTGCTGCAGACCGTCAGCGCCATGGGCGTGCCCAGGCTGGTGCTGTTGAACAGTTACAGGGTCGAAAAAAGCTTCTGGCAAACGCCCTTCCTGCAACCGGCCGCGATTCGTGAGCAATTGATCCTGGGGCTGGAGCAGGCGCGCGATACCGTGCTGCCTGATGTGCTGATCGAAAAGCGCTTCAAGCCCTTCGTCGAAGATCGCCTGCCCGCCCTGGCCGCCGGCAGCCTGGGTTTGGTCGGCCATCCCGGCGACTATCCGGCCTGCCCGCGCGCGGTCGAACGAACCGTGACCCTGGCGATAGGCCCGGAAGGCGGCTGGATTCCCTACGAAGTGGAAAAACTGCAAGCGGCCGGCCTGCAACCCGTGCAACTCGGCGAGCGCATCCTGCGCGTCGAAACCGCGGTCAGCGCCCTGCTCGCCCGACTCTTCTAGAACCTCGCCTCAAGCCTGCGCGGCGCGACCACCATCGCGACCGCGCTCCGCGCATGACGATGCCTACGCTTACAGGCGCACGCTGGCGAACGTCGACTCGCCCTGGGCACGGGTCAAGGCGGCCATCGCCGACGAAGTCGAGGGGCGCATCAGATCCTCCGGCATCGGCACCAGGGCGACCACGCTCGAGCCCTGCTGACCGGCACGCTCGTCGCGCGGCGGAATGCCGAAGTACTCGCGGTAGCACTTGGAGAAATGCGGGGTGGAAACGAAACCGCAGACCGAAGCCACCTCGATGATCGACATGCTGGTCTGCTTGAGCAGCTGCCGCGCACGGATCAAACGCAGCTTGAGGTAGTAACGCGACGGCGAGCAATGCAGATACTTCTGGAACAGGCGCTCGAGTTGGCGGCGCGAGACGTCGACATAGAGCGCGAGTTGATCGAGATCGATAGGCTCTTCCAGATTGGCCTCCATCAGCGCGACTATTTCCTGCAACTTCGGCTGGTTGGTGCCGAGCATGTGCTTGAGCGGCACGCGCTGGTGATCCTGCTCGTTGCGGATACGCTCGTAGATGAACATCTCGGAGATCGCCGCAGCCAGCTCGCGACCATGCTCGCGACCGATCACATGCAGCATCATGTCCATTGGCGCAGTGCCGCCCGATGAGGTGTGGCGGTTGCGGTCGATGGAAAACAGCCGCGTGGTGACCGCCACCCGCGGGAAGGCTTCCTGCATCGAAGCCAGGCACTCCCAGTGCACGCTGCAATCGAAGCCATTGAGCAGGCCGGCCTTGGCCAGCGCCCAGCTACCGGTGCATACCGCACCCATCTCGCAACCATGGCGCGCCAGGCTTTGCAACCAGTGCAGATGTTCGCGCGTGACGCTGTGCTGAATGCCCACGCCGCCACAAACGATCACCGCATCGAGACGCGGCGCATTGACCAGGCTGGCGTCCGGGGTGATCTGTAAGCCGTCGCTGGCGCTCACCGGCAGTCCGTTCTGGGTCAGGGTGTGCCAGCGATACAGCTCCTTGCCGGAGAGCTGGTTGGCCATACGCAGCGGTTCGACCGCCGAGGCCAGAGAGATCAGGGTGAAATTATCCAACAGCAAAAAACCGACGGACCGGGGCACCCGGCTCTGGGCTTGCGCCCCTTGATTGAACTCTGACATCTCTGGTTCCTCACGCAAAGCAACGCACGGTATCGAACCCTTATCGCGGGTCCTTATTGGCGCTGGTGCCCTGACTAGAGGGCCCAGCAAAATTTTGCCTCCGGCGTGGCGCACACCCAGGTAGGCAAGAATTACAACGCAAAGGCCATGCCTAAATTAATTGAACATTCAGTTAAATATCGCTTCCCTCAGCCGAACCATGCGCCACTAGGCATAGGCAGGAGCGACAAGAGCATTCCATTTGCGACAGTCAAGGCCTGAATTCAGTGCGCTTGAGCATTTCGGTAGCACTGAGCGAATCGTCGGCGCCCACCCGCTACGCGAAGGAATACGGCAGCGGTAACACAACGGCTGAGCGTGCCGGCGTGCACCGATAAATGGCACACCTGGCACCGCTGCGGTGAAAACGGATCACCGCCGCTCAACACTCGATGGCACTGACGGCCAAGCCGCCGCGCGAGGTTTCTTTGTATTTATCGTGCATGTCGGCACCCGTATCGCGCATGGTGCGGATCACCCGGTCGAGCGAGATGAAGTGCTCGCCGTCGCCGCGCAAAGCCATCTGCGCGGCGTTGATCGCCTTTACCGCGGCGATGGCGTTGCGCTCGATGCACGGCACCTGCACCAGGCCACCAACCGGGTCGCAGGTAAGCCCGAGGTTGTGCTCGAGACCGATTTCGGCGGCGTTCTCCAATTGCTCGGGGGTCGCGCCGAGGATCTCGGCAAGGCCTGCCGCGGCCATCGCGCAGGCCGAACCGACCTCGCCCTGGCAACCGACTTCGGCGCCGGAGATGGAGGCGTTCTTCTTGCACAGAATGCCGATGGCCGCGGCGGCGAGCAGGTAGTCGACCACATTGGCCTCGCTCACCGCCGGACTGAAGCGCACGTAATAATGCAATACGGCCGGAATGATCCCCGCCGCGCCGTTGGTCGGCGCGGTGACCATGCGTCCCCCAGCGGCGTTTTCCTCATTGACCGCCAGGGCGAACAGGTTGACCCACTCCATCCCGCTCAGGGTCGAGCCGATCACATTGGGCTTGCTCATCTCCTGCAGGCTGCGGTGCAACTTGGCGGCACGGCGCTTGACCTCGAGCCCACCGGGCAAAATGCCCTCGTGCTTGAGGCCGTTGTCGACGCAATCGCGCATCGCCTGCCACAAGCGCATCAAGCCACTGCGGATCTCTTCTTCGCTGCGCCAGGCCTTTTCGTTGGCCATCATCAGCTCGGACACGCGCAGACCATGCTCCTTGCACAGGCGCAGGAGCTCTTCGGCGCTGTCGAAATCGTAAGGCAAGCGGGTGCTGTCCTGATCCAACTGACCGCTGGCGGCCTGCTCCTCATCGACCACGAAACCGCCGCCGACCGAGTAATAGGTGTTCTCGTAAAGCAGGCCGCCATCGGCGGCGAAGGCGCTGAGGGTCATGGCATTGGGGTGATACGGCAGGTTCTCGTCGAGCAGCAGCATGTCGCGCTGCCAATCGAAGGCGATTTGCACCTGACCGTCGAGCGACAAGCGGCCGCTGGCGAGCAACGCCTCGATGCGCGGGGCAATGCTTGCCGGGTCGACCCGATCCGGCCACTCGCCCATCAAACCCATCACCACCGCCCGGTCGCTGCCGTGGCCAACGCCGGTCGCCGACAACGAGCCGTACAAACGCACCTGCACCCGTCCAACCCGCTCGAGCAGGCGGCGCTCGCGCAGCGCACCGACATAGAGCACGGCAGCGCGCATCGGTCCCACGGTATGCGAACTGGATGGGCCAATGCCGATCTTGAACAAGTCGAACACGCTGATAGCCACGACACTCTCCTGCTAGGTAATTACCCGGCCATCATCGAGATTTCAGCAAAGCGCTCGCGCTTCATACCGACACGCCCGTATCCAAATCCGCCATAGGTCATATCCAGATCCGTCAACCGCCGGACAGCAATTGGTCCGGCCGACATAGAAAGCGGATTGCGGCCGCGCAGCTGGGATAAAAGTGCCGGTCGAGAGCCTTCTGGATACCGCAGGAGCGCTATAAGCCGGTGACAGGTGTCGATAGGCCGTGTTAGGGTCGACCGAGATTGCCCGACCGGGCAATGAGAAAGGTCCCTATGACACCCTCCGAAGTTGCGCGCATGCTCCACCCCGCCGCAGTGGCTCCAATGGCCATCGTGCGCGCCTGCGCGACATACCCTCCGCTCATCCCATCTGTCGCTGACGGCCCACAGGCAGGCGCTTACCCGCCGCCGGCAACCGTCCTGGGCTGATTCCAGCCCGCTTCGCAGCTCCAGCTTTTTAATGACCTGACGCGCCTATGCGCCGCCATGTCGCTGGGGCCTGTTGTCTTTCGAC
>CBIHQF010000323.1:0-5185 GCA_966211665.1 uncultured Pseudomonas sp.
GCACCGAGAAGATGGTGCCGACGGAGACGTTGACGTCGATGTTCGACGAGCCGTCGAGCGGGTCGAATACCAGCAGGTAGGCGCCTTTCGGGTAACGACCCGGAATCTGGTAGGCGTTGTCCATTTCCTCGGAAGCCATGCCGGCCAGGTGACCGCCCCACTCGTTGGCTTCGAGAAGGATTTCGTTGGACAGCACGTCGAGCTTCTTCTGCACTTCGCCCTGCACGTTCTCGGTTTCCATGCTGCCGAGCACGCCGCCGAGCGCCCCCTTGGAGACCTGATGACTGATGGCCTTACAGGCCCGCGCCACTACTTCGATAAGGAAACGCAAATCTGCCGGGGTATTGTGGCTGCGGGTCTGTTCGATCAGATAGCGGCTCAGGGTAACGCGGGACATGGAAGGCTCCGGGAAGGAAGGAAAATCGCGCGCAGTTTAACCTGTTCGGGACAACGGCGCCTCTGCCCCAGGATGGAAGGATGCCAGACACACGCCTGGCACCGGGCTTCGGTTTATCATCGACCACCGCGATCGCCGTGAGTTCAGCGCATCGCTCCTGGCTCAAGGCGCCGCGGGCTTGTTCCGCAACAGGCTCAGGGCCATCAGCACGAGCAGCCCGACGCCTATCAGCAATACCGCCCACAAGCCCAGCCGCTTCCAGTCGAAGCGCTGCGCCTGTTCGGCGCTGGCCGCGCCGGTCTCGATCAGGGGCGTTTCGACCGCGTGGGCGATGCCCAGGCTGGCCAGGCGCTTATCGTCGTAACCGGGGATCAACGTACTCAGCGGCAAGCTGGCCGCCTTGCCCGTCGGGTTGCCGATGGCAAGCGTATAGGGCGGCGTGCCGCGGGCGAGAAACACCACCTGGGTCGAGCGGATGCCGACGCGAATGCTCGGCGCCTCGCTGCCCAAACCGCCGCCGCGCTCGTCCACCTGCAAACGCAGTTGTTGCACCGGGGCGCCATACAGTTCCAGCTCGTCGTGCAGCACTTCCTTGCCGTCCCGGGGCAGACGGTAGAGCAGGCCGCGCGCCAGCGGTTGCCATTGCACCCTGTCCTCGTAACGACCGGCCAGGCTCACCGGCGCCAGGGTGTTGGCCTGGGCCAATTCGACCCGAACCCGCTGCAACGGCAGCGCCAGGGGCAATTCCCAAGTGTATTGCCCGTCCTTGACACTGCTCGGCGGCAAATCCTCCGACCAGGTCAAAGGCGCGGGGAGCATGTCGCTGGTGGCGCTGTGCACACGCGCGGAGAGCAATTGCGGCGCCTGCCGCGGACTACTCCAGAGCAGACGCAGGTAGCGCGCGGACTGCCCCGGCAAGGCCACTTCGCGCTGGTCGATACGTTCATCGGCGAACGACAGCCGGGCGATCTGCCCATCGTTCCAAGCCCGCCACTGCTGCAGATCGTCGCTGGCCTCGATGGAGAAACGCTGGAAGCCGTCGCCCTCGGACGCCCAATCGAGGGTCAACTTGTGCAAGGGCGCGTCGATGGCACTGGTATCGAGCAGCCAACCGCGCAGTACTTGTTCGTTCGCCCCGTGCGCGGATTCCGGCAGCACCTCGACCAGGGTGCCACTGGTGCTGCGTTGCACCCGCACGCCGGGGGCCTGCTCGGCATTCAGCGGGCCGCGCAAGGGGAACCACTTCACCGCGGTGTCGTTATGCGTCTCGCTTTGCCGGGCGCTGCCCAGGGTCAGGGCATAGGCCTGGGCCTGCCCCTCGGCGTTGAACACCCGCAGGTCGCGCAAGTCGGCGTAACGCGCGGCCAGGTGCAACGCCATCGGCAATTCCAGGCGATACCAGGGGCCCTCGCCGCTCAACGTCAGCGGCACCTGCCGGGCATAATCGCCGGGGTTTTCCTGCGCCTGCGCCAGCAACGGCAGCGCCGCCATCAGCGCCAATAAGGTTCCACGTATCAGCTTCATACCGCTCATGCCTTTGCCTGCTCCGACTCGTGCGCCGGCCGCTTGGGCGGTAATGGCGCGAAATAACCGACCACCAGCAGCAGTACGCCCACCCCGATAAAGGAAATGATGCGCTCCAAACCGCCGCGATTGCCCAACTCGACGAAGAACAGTTTGGCCACCACTACGCCGATCAGCGCGGCGCCCACCAGCCACAGCTCGCGGCGCGTGCGCAGATGGCCGACGATCATCAACGGCAAGGCTATCAGGGTCCAGACAATGGACAAGCCCGCCTGCACCAGCATCGAGCCGAGCAGCGGATCGAGCTGATAGGGCACGCCGCCCCAATGGTGAGCGGTACGGAATACCGCGGCGGTGAGCAGGGCGAACAGCGAGAGCCCGGCGATGCCCGACACCAACTGCCCACCGCCCCAATGCGCCAAGCCCAGCGCCGGCAAGGCGCCGCGCAACCACTCATAGAGCGCGAACAGGGTAATCAGCAAACCCAGCTCCAACGGGTTGATCAGCGGCATATAGGGCAAGGGGTCGGCGGCGCCATCGCTGACCATATTGGCCAGCCAGAACCAACCGAGCATCAACATCGCCAGCGGCGCGGCGGCCAACAGGCGGTACTCGCGCGGATAGGCCGCCACCGGCCAAGGCCATTGCCGCGGCATAGACATCAGCAGCAGATACAGGCTCGGCAGCAGCGCCCAGCCCAGCCAGCGCCAGGCGTTGTAATGCTCGGACAACATATACAGCAGGTAGCGCAACTCCAGTGCCAGCACGCCGAGCAGCAACCAGCAACCCAGCACATGGGCCGCGCTCAAGGCGCCCGCCGGTAACAGCGCACTCAGGCGCCGTAATGACAGCAGATGCACGGCGAACAGCGCACCCCAGCCGAGCCAGCCGAAATGCGCCGCCGGGTGATAGGTCGAGTGCCCGGCGTACAGCAGGATCACCGCGGCAACCGGCACCAGCAGCGTGCACAGCAGCGCCATGGCGCGCCATTGAGCGCGCGAGGCGATCACTGTCCACAATGCCACGCTGGCGGCGACCACCTTCAGCAACAAGGGCGCCTGAAGTTCGTGAGAAGCGAAGCGCACGATCTCGCTTGCCAGGCTCAACGCCCACCAGCCAGCGCCCCATACCAGCAACAATTGCGAGAGCCGTTGCAGGCTCAGCGTGCCCAGCACACCGGCCTGTTCGCGGCGCGCCACCTGCTGCAAACGCCAAGCGCCGATCAACGCGGCGATGGCCAGCACCGCGGGCGTCCAGAAGCCGGCATGCGCCAGTGGTCGCAAGCCTTCGCCGCTCAATTGCCCGAACAGCAACGGCCCGGCCAGCAAGAACGACAGACCGCCGAATACCTGCAACAGCAGGCCGAAGATGAAACTGGCGCGCTGCTGCAAATGCAGGCTGAGCCAGACGATCAACAGGCCGCTGCCGCCCCATACCGCGCTGGCGCTGCGCCAGGGCAGGACGAACAGCACCGCCAGATTGATGAATGCCAGGCCGACCAGCAGCACCAGCGACAGCCCGCGCATCAAGCCCTTGTCGCTGCTGACCTGCTTGTCGCGGGCGGCCAGGAGCATGCCGCCGATCAGCGCCAGACCGATCAGCGAGGCGGTCATCAGCCCGCGCCAACCGTCGCCGCCAGCGGAACCGATACCCGACGCGCTATCCAACCGCAGCAGGAACAGCGCACCGCCGAGCAGTTGCACGGCAAAAGCGCTGAACAGGAAGACGCGCGACTGCAAACGCAGGCCAACGAAGATGGTGGCCAGCCCGGCCAGCGCCCAACCGATCGCCGTGGCCTCGGTGTCGAAGCACAGCGGCGCGATCAGATAGAGGAAGGCCAATCCCGTGCAGGCCAACAACGGCAAGCAGCGCCGCTCCCAGGCCGAGGATTGTTCATCGCTCGCCTGACGCAGATTCCAGAAACTGAACAGCAAGGCGACGCCGAGCATCAGCGCACCGAGCGCGGGGCCCACGAGCACCGTCTCCACGCCTTGACGCAGCTCGCCGATAAACGCCAGCGCCGCGCCCACTTGCAGCAGCAGGGCAAAGGCGCGGGCCAGGCTACGCCGCTGACGCAGGCCGAGCCAGAAGATCCCGGCGCCCTCCACCGCCCAGGCCGCGGAGGTCCAACGCGCATCCAGCCCCAGGGGAATCGCCAGGGTGCCGAACACCACGCCGAGGGCCAGGCAGGTTTCCACCAACAACAGGGCACGCCCCGCGGTACGCCCGGCCAACAGCAGCGCCAAACCCATATAGAACAACCCCAGGGCAAGGGCGCTGAAAGCCGCGGCGAACTCGATATGTTGGATCACCGCGTACTGCAAGCCGAAGCCCACCAATGGTGGGCCGAACAGCACGGTGCCGTCGACATAATCGCCCTGGCGCGCCGACCAGCGCAGCAGCTCGTTGCGCTCGGCCGGCGCATCCGCCGCCTCGCGCAGTTTGCGCCGGGCGAACAGCAGGCCGATGGCCACGTACATGAGGAAGAACAGCACCAGGAACGGCTCGGTGCTCCACAGCAACTCCGGCGTGTAGGAACGCAGCCCCCAGGCGAAACCGATGCCGAAGGTGCCGACGAAACCGATCAGATTGAGCAAGCGCCAGGCCTTGAACCAGGCGATGGCGAAAATCCCGCTGTTGAGCAGGATGAAGTAGGAGAACAGCGCGACATGGTTGCCGCTGCCGGTCGAGGTCAGGATAGGCGCGGCGAAACCGCCGAGCGCCGCCGCCGCGGCCAGGCCCAGGGCGTTCTGCGCCACCGCGAGAATCGCCGAGCAGACAGTGACGATCACCAGCAACGCCAGCGCGGCCTTCGGCTCGAGCAAGGGGTGCAGGCGCATGGCGGCGAATACCGTCAAATACATCACCGCAATACCCGCCCCTTGCAGCATCAAGGCATAACCCGGGTTGCGCAGGCGCAGCCACCAACCCAGGCCGAGCAGGGCCACGGCACTGGCCGCGACCCCCGCGTAACGCACCTGCACCGGCACCACCATGCCCTCGGTGGCGTAACGCAGAAGGAAAGCCAGACCGAGGAACAGCAGCAACACGCCGATGCGCAATACCGTGTTGCCACCGAACAGCCAGGCCTGCGCCAGATCGATGGCGCGCTCGATCGGCGACGGCTCGCGCGGTTTCGCCGGTTGCTTCGGCACTGCGGGACGGGCGACCGGCGGCCGCTCGGCCACCTTCGCGGCGACCGCGACCGGCTCGATGCGCTGATCGATTTCGGACGGACTTGTCTCGGACGGCCTGGTCCCAGAC
>CBIHQF010000324.1:0-5173 GCA_966211665.1 uncultured Pseudomonas sp.
CCTGCGGGCCGCAGCACACACGGACACAGTCATCCCTGTATGTTCGCCCGCCCCACCCGTGGGCCGGGCACGCGCGGCCGGGGCGCCGTCACCGGCTACCCGGGCCGTCGACTCAAGCTTGGCTCAGCTTGGCCACCGCACGTTCGAAACGCGCCAGGCCTTCTTCGATATCGGCATCTTCCACCACCAGGCTCGGGGCGAAGCGCACCACGTCCGGGCTGGCTTGCAGAACCATCACGCCTTCGGCCGCCGCGGCATCGAGAATCGCCTTGGCCTTGCCCTTCCAGGCATCCGACAGCACCGCACCTATCAGCAGGCCGAGACCGCGCACCTGGCCGAACACGCCGTACTGCTCGCCGATGCGCTCGAGGGCGTTCTTGAATTGCAGATGCTTGGCTTTCACGCCGTCCAGCACCGCCGGGGTATTGATGGTGTCGATCACCGCCTCGCCCACCGCGCAGGCCAGCGGGTTGCCGCCATAAGTGGTGCCGTGGCTACCGACGGGCAGGTGCTTGGCCAGTTCGCTGGTGGTCAGCATGGCGCCGATCGGGAAGCCGCCGCCCAGGCTCTTGGCGCTGGACAGCACGTCCGGGGTCACGCCGTAATGCTGGTAGGCGAATAGCAAACCGCTGCGGCCCATGCCGGTCTGCACTTCGTCGAACACCAGCAGCGCATTGTGCTTGTCGCACAGCTCGCGGGCGCCTTGCAGATAAGCCAGGTCGGCCGGCAACACGCCGCCTTCGCCCTGGATCGGCTCCAGCACGATGGCGCAGGTCTTGTCGGAAACCGCGGCCTTCAGCGCTTCCAGATCGTTATAAGGCACATGGCTGATGCCCTGGATCTTTGGCCCGAAACCATCGGAGTACTTCGGTTGGCCGCCGACGCTGACGGTGAACAGGGTGCGACCGTGGAAGCTGTTGGTCGCCGCGATGATTTCGCACTTCTCTTCGCCGAACTTATCGAAGGCCACGCGGCGGGCCAGCTTGAACGCGGCCTCGTTGGCTTCGGCGCCGGAGTTACAGAAGAACACCCGCTCGGCGAAGGTTGCGTCGATCAATTTCTTGGCCAGGCGCAGGGCCGGCTCGTTGGTGAATACGTTGGACACATGCCACAGGGTATTGGCCTGCTCGGTCAGAGCGCCGACCAACGCGGGGTGGCAATGACCGAGCACGTTGACCGCGATGCCGCCGGCAAAGTCGATCAGCTCGCGACCGCTCTGGTCCCAGACTCGCGAACCGGCGCCGCGCACCGGAATAAAGGCCGCGGGCGCGTAGTTGGGAACCATCACTTGGTCGAAATCGGCGCGTTGCACCGGGTCGTGCTGAACGGACATCGGAACTCTCCTGACGAGGCACACCTGCACTGAGCAGCAGGCGATGAGAAAGATTGTAGGGATTGATTCGGGGCTGGCATTGCCGGCATGCGACAACTTCTTATAGCGCCAACCCCAGGAAAACCGGCGCTTACGGAAATGCGACAGAAAGCGTCGGGAAGGCGCAGTTTAAACGCAGTTCGCCACTAGGGCGCGAAGTGCGCGCAATTTCTTAAAGGGTCTGCCAGGGGGAGTATCAACGTGCAGGGTAGGTACGCGCGGCGCAAGACCGAATGACCTCCCCCCCTCCGTGGGAGGCCCGACCTCGGGGCGAAGCTTTTACTTTTCGCCGACCATGGCCGGGCAGCCCTGCGGCTGCATTCGCCGCGGGGGCGCGCCTCCTACACGTTCTGCGCCGTTGGCTGGGTCCAAGCCGGATGAAATTGGCCAATCACTCCCCGGATTGCATCCAGAGCGGGCGCCTATAAAGGCTTGGCGGGTTGCACCCGCCCTACGAGGCTGGAGAACGTAAAAGCGCTGCAAGCCGCGAGGTCGGTCCCGGATTGCGCTGGGGCTTATCCGGGCTACAGGTCCGGCAGTTGCCGAGCTACGCCGGCTCCGCGACGGGTTGCATCACCGGCGCATGGGCCAGGCCGAGAAAATCCAGCAGCTCGGCTTTTTTCGCCATCGCATCCTGATAGCCCAGTTCGATCAGTTCGTTGCAGTAGCCCGCCTCGAACAACAGGTAGCTGAGCACCCCCGCACCGCTGGCCTTGGTCGCCCCCGGCCCGCGCAGGAACAGGCGCAGGGCCGCCGGCAGCTCATGGCGATGGCGCGCGGCTATGTCTTCCAGCGGTTGGCTCGGCGATACCACCAACACCTCCACCGGAGTCAGGCCCAGCCCTCGCGGGTGCAGTTCGCTAGGAATCAAACGACCCATGCGGTTGAGGCGTTCGAGCAATTCGATATCGCCTTCCAGGCTGTCGATAAAGGTGCTGTTGAGCATGTGCCCGCTGATCTGCGCCAGGCTCGGCGGTTTGCCGGATTGCGTCCGCACCTGCAACGTATTGGCCTGCTCGCCCCGCGGATTGCCGCTGACCCCGACCACCAACACCCGCGATGCGCCCAGGTGCAGGGCCGGGCTGATCGGTGCGGACTGGCGCGTGGCACCGTCGCCGAAATACTCGCGGTTGATTTTCACCGGCGGAAAGATCAGCGGAATCGAAGCGCTGGCCAATAGATGATCGACCGATAAGCGCGTCGGCACGCCGACCCGACGATGGCGGAACCAGGGGTCGATGGTCGCGCGCCCCTGATAGAAGGTCACCGCCTGGCCCGACTCGTAGCCGAAGGCGGTCACCGCCACCGCCCGCAACTGCCGATGGCGCACCGCCGCGGCGATCCCGGACATGTCCAGCTCGCGCTCCAGCAACTCGCGCAACGGCTGGCTGTCGAGCAGCGCCACCGGCACCTCGCTGCCCAAGCCCAACAGGCTGTGGCCGATAAAGCGACTGGCTTGGCGCAGCACGCCGGGCCAATCGCTGCGGTATACCTGATGGGTATGGAAACCCTGCCAGACCCGGGTCAATCGGCGGATCGACTCGCTGAAATGCATCGCGCCGCAGGCCAGGCCGACCGCATTGATCGCGCCGGCCGAAGTGCCGACTATCACCGGAAAGGGGTTCTGCGCGGCATCGGGCAGCAGATCGGCAATCGCCGCCAGCACGCCCACCTGATAGGCCGCACGGGCACCGCCGCCGGACAGAATCAGTCCGGTGATCGGCTGTTGGGGGCTGGCGATCTGAGTCATAAGCGGTGTCCGCACTATTTATTGGAGTATAGGAGCCGCTGCGCTGGCAGGCTCAGCCCGCTTAAAGCGATGTACCCGTAGGAACCAGAGGACGCCAAGTTCTTGCTGGCGATCCCAGGTCAGCAAGCAATGCAACAGCATCGCCAGCAAGCTGGCTCCTATAGATAACCCGTGCTCTTTGGGAATATCGGCCACACGGACGATTTCAATATACGGGCTAACCGCGGCGCTTCTTCTTATAGAGTTTGGTCTCGCCCGGCGGGCGCGTCTTGAAACGTCGATGGGCCCAAAGGTACTGCTCGGGGTGTTGGCGGATAGCCGCTTCTATCCATTGATTGACCCGCAGGCAGTCGGCCTCCTCGCTCTCCCCCGGAAAATCCGCCAGGGGCGGATGCACGGTCAGGCGATAGCCCGAACCATCGGCCAGGCGCTCCTGAGTGAAGGGAATCACCCGCGCCTTGCCCAAACGGGCGAATTTGCTGGTGGCGGTCACGGTCGCCGCGGGAACCCCGAACAGCGGCACGAAAATACTGCGCTGGGCGCCATAGTCCTGGTCCGGCGCATACCAGATCACCCCGCCGGCACGCAGCAGCTTGAGCATGCCGCGCACATCGTCGCGCTCGATCGCGCCCAGCAGGCGCTGCTCGCGACCGCGACGCTGGATATAGTCGAACAGCGGGTTCTTGTGCGGGCGATACATGCCGTACATGCCGTGCTGCATACCGAGCAGCCCGCCGCCCATCTCCAGGGTGGTGAAGTGCATGGCCATCAGCAGCACGCCCTGCCCCTCGGCCTCGGCTTGGCGGATGTGTTCGAGCCCTTCGATCTGCCCCAGCTTGCGCAGACGCGCCGCCGGCCACCACCAACTGATCGCCATCTCGAAAAGGGTCATCCCGGTCGAGGCGAAATTTTCGCGCAGCAACTGCGCACGCTCGTCGGCCGACAGCTCGGGGAAGCACAGCTCCAGGTTGCGCGCGGCGATCTTGCGCCGCGACCCGGCGAAGCGATGCATCACCGCTCCGAGCCCCCGCCCCAGACGCATCAACAGCGGATAAGGCAATTGCGCCAGCAGCCACAACAGGCCGAGGCCCAGCCATAACAGCCAGTAACGCGGGTGCAGGAAGGCGGCTTGAAAGACGGGACGATTCATCGATGGGTCCGGGTAGATCGTAAAGCGCGGCATTCTATCAGGACTTCGCCGCCGTCTCGCTTGGCCGCGTCAACTTGCGGGCGAGCGACGTTCTCGCTATAAGTCCGACTTATTTTTATTAGCCGCCAAGGCCGTACCAGGCAGACCATGAGCCAAGCCGATCTCCTCGACCAAGACCCCGTATTCCAGCTTAAAGGCAGCATGCTGGCCATTACCGTGATGGAACTGGCGCATAACGACCTCGCACGCCTCGACCAGCAATTGGCGGCGAAAGTCGCCCAGGCGCCGAACTTCTTCAGCAACACCCCCTTGGTGCTGGCCCTGGACAAGCTGCCGGAAGGCGAAGGCGCCCTCGATCTCGCCGCGCTGATGGCCGTGTGCCGCAACCATGGCCTGCGTACCCTGGCGGTGCGCGCCAACCGCGAAGACGACATCAGCGCCGCCACTGCGCTGGACTTGCCGGTACTGCCGCCCTCCGGCGCGCGCGAACGCCCGCTCGACCCGAGCGAAGGCACGGCGAAGAAAGCGGAAAAACCGGCCGAGCCCGAAGTGAAACCGAGCAAGGTGATCACCAGCCCGGTACGCGGCGGCCAGCAGATCTACGCCCAAGGCGGCGATCTGATCGTCCTGGCGCCGGTCAGTGCCGGCGCGGAACTTCTCGCCGACGGCAATATCCATGTCTACGCGCCGATGCGCGGCCGGGCGCTGGCCGGCATCAAAGGCAATGGTTCGGCGCGGATTTTCTGCCAACAAATGGGCGCCGAGTTGCTGTCCATCGCCGGGCATTACAAGACCGCCGAAGACCTGCGCCGCGACCCGCTCTGGGGGGAGTCGGTACATGTCAACCTGTCGGGTGACGTGTTGAACATCACCCGTCTTTAACGGATACTGCCGCCACTTT
>CBIHQF010000325.1:0-5152 GCA_966211665.1 uncultured Pseudomonas sp.
TGGGGCTGCCACTGCTGAATCCGAGCGCCACGTAACCCACCAAGCGATGATCGGTTTAGCCCCCCATGGTGGGTTACGGCGCAACAGACCAAGTATCAGCTCATAGCCCGTGGTTATGCGCCTAACCCACCCTACGAATGACGCCACCCTTGGCATCGTCTCGACGGCCCAAAGTGCCTCAACAGATAACGAGCAAACAGCCTTTTGCTTACCACCAATACTCGACCTGAGCCCCGAAGTTGGAGCCGTGTCGGGCATTGCCGAAGGCGCCGCTGTCGGACAGCGCATCGCCGGGGCCGGCGGCGTCCTGGGCCGCCTGGTTCCACACCGCATAGGTGTAGTACAGACGAATTTCCGGGCGCGCCCAGAATGCCGGGCCGCTCGGCGACCAGGTCGGCGCTATGGTGGCCTTGCTCAGCTTGCGCGTGCCGCCCGCGGCGTCCACCTGGTCGTGACCGAACTCAGTGATCAGTTTGAACTGCTCGGTGAAGGCGTAGGTCGGGCACACGCCGATCGAGATCCAATCCTGGCTGGCGCCGTTATCGCGCTTGTCCTTTTGATAGACCGCCTGGAACTGGCCGCCGAAACGCGGGGTGAGTTGCCAGTCGAAGAACTCGACCACCCGCCAGCTGCTGTTGTCGCGATCCAGGGTCACGTCGCCGGTATAACCGAGGCCAGTGCCCGGGCCTTTGCCGTACTGCAGGGCGAATTTGTTCTTGCCGCCGAGAAAATCGCTTTGCGTGTGCTGCGCGGTGAAGGCCCAGCCACCATGGGCATCGCGGCTGTCCGGCTTGTCGATATAGCTCAGGCCGAACTCCAGGGCGCCGCCGGCATTGGGCGCAAAACCGCTGACATTGAAGTCGTGGCGATTGATATAGGCCTCCTGCCAGAGGCTGTCCTTGCGCGAGAAGGCGTAGCTGTATTTCAACCCGCCGAATTCCACATCCTCGATACCGGCGCCGGTGCCGCTCTGGTTCCAGTAGTAGAAGTCCGAGATATGGATGTCGTTACGCTTGTAATACCGACGCCCGGCCCACAGCGAGCCGTTGTTCAGCGCCGGAATCTTGCTCCACTCGGCATAGATCTGCGGCATCCGCGCCGAGCCGTGGTCGCCGGTGAATTTCAGGCTGTGGTCGTAGGCGTTGTACAACGAGGCCATGGCCTCGACGCTGAGCACCGAGCCATCGTCGAGGGTGAACAGGTCCTGGCGCAGGTCGAGTTCGGCGTACTGCTCGCATTCGTTGCCCAGACGGTATTTGGTCTGCGCGCCCGGCAGTTTGAAGCAGGCCTGCGAATCGCTGTTGACCGAACTGCCGACGCCGCTGCGCAGGTAACCGGAGAATTCCAGGGACTGCGCGGCCAGGGGCAGGCCGGCAATGGCCACGGCCAAGGTGAGCGTTGTTGTTTTCATAGCTGTTCCGCTTGTTTTTATTGTTGTGAAGCCGGCCCTTGCGCTGGGCCGACGCTTGGTTTTCCCGGCGCTTATCCGGGTTACTGCTGTGAAACTTCGCCCTCCGTCAGGTGCAGCACGAAGGATTCAAAGGGCCGCAGGTACAGGCAGGCACCGCGCGGCGGGCAATCCGGGTCGTTGCTGATCAGCAGGCGCTGTTGGCTGCCGGCCGGCAGTGCGTCCTCGGGCAGGCGCACCTCGCAGTCGGCGGCGAAGAAGTTGTTCACCACCAGCAAGCGCTCGCCCTCGCCGACCCGCAGATAGGCCCACACCTGCGGGTGTTCGGGCAGCAGGCAGCGGTATTCGCCCGTGGTGATCAGCGGCTCGGCCTTGCGCAGGGCGATCAGCCGGCGGTAGTGGTGCAGCACCGAATCGCCGTCCGCCAGGGCCGCCTCGACGTTGATCTCCGGATAGTTGGGCGCCAGTTCGATCCACGGCTGGGCGCTGCTGAAACCGGCGTTCTGCGCGGCGCTCCAGTGCATCGGTGTGCGCGCGTTGTCCCGCGACTTCTGCCGGATCGCCGCCATGATCTCGTCTTCCGGCACCCCCGCCTCGCGCTTGAGGCGATGGATATTCAGGGTCTCGACATCGCGGTACTGGCGAATATCGGCGAAGCCCGGATCGGTCATGCCGATCTCTTCGCCCTGGTAGATATAGGGCGTGCCCTGCAACAGATGCAGCGCGGTACCGAGCATCTTCGCCGACTGCACGCGGTAAACGCCGTCGTCGGCGAAGCGCGATACCACCCGTGGCTGATCGTGGTTACACCAGAACAGGGCGTTCCAACCGCCGCCCTGCTGCATGCCGGTCTGCCAGTCGGAGAGGATGCGCTTGAGCCCGATAAAATCGAACTCGGCATACACCCACTTCTGCAACCCCGGATAGTCGACCTTCAAGTGATGGAAGTTGAAGGTCATCGACAGCTCGCTGGACTGCGGATGCGAATAGCGGATGCAGTGTTCCAGGGTGGTGGAGGACATCTCGCCGACGCTGACCAGCGGATGGCCATCGAACACTTCGCGATTCATCTCCTGCAGGTATTCGTGCACCAACGGGCCGTCGGTGTAGAAGCGTCGACCGTCGCAGTCGCCCTCGGGGAAATCCTTGGGTTTGGAGATCAGGTTGATCACATCCAGGCGGAAACCGCCGACGCCCTTGTCGCGCCAGAAACGCATCATGCGGAAGATTTCCTCGCGCACCCGCGGGTTGTCCCAGTTCAGGTCCGCCTGGCTGTGGTCAAACAGGTGCAGGTAGTACTGCTCGGTGACGGCGTCGTAGGCCCAGGCCGAACCGCCGAACTTGGATTGCCAGTTGTTCGGCGTGTCGCGCCAGATATAGAAATCCCGATAGGAGTTGTCGCGGCTTTGGCGTGCAGACTGGAACCAGGGGTGCTCGATGGAGGTGTGGCTGACCACGATATCCATCATCAGGCGGATGCCGCGGCGTCCGGCCTGATCGATCAGCAACTCCAGGTCGGCCATGCTGCCGCAGCTCGGGTCGACCGCGTAGTAGTCGCTGATGTCGTAGCCGTTGTCGCGCTGCGGCGAACGCAGGAACGGCGTCAGCCACAGGTAATCGACGCCCAGCCACTGCAGATAGTCGAGCTTGGCGACTATGCCGAGCAGGTCGCCGGTGGCCCGGTCGGCGTGGCTATAAAAGCTCTTGGGGTAGATCTGATAGACCACCGAGCGCTTCCAGTCTTGCATTGCATGTATCCCGAATCGAATGAGTTGCTGGTGTCGAACCGGGGCGCTGGCGCCCCGGCGCGATTGCTTAGGCGACGCGGTAGCCCGGCAGGATGATCTTGCGGCTCAGGGCGTAGGTCAGGGTGAAGGGCACGACTATCGCGACCAGCATGCCGAGCATAAACAGCGGGATATGCTGGGGGATGATCGAGATAAAGCCCGGCAGGCCGCCGACGCCGATGGCCGCGGCCTTGACCTTGCTCAGCGAGAGGAAGATGCAAGCCAGGGCCGAGCCGCACAGCGCCGCATAGAAGGGAAACTTGTAGCGCAGGTTGACGCCGAACATCGCCGGCTCGGTGATGCCGAAATACGCCGAGATCGCCGAGGTCGAGGCCATGCTGCGTTCGCGGGCGTTGCGGGTGACGTAGAACACCGCCAGCGCCGCACTGCCCTGGGCAACGTTGGACATCACTATCATCGGCCAGATAAAGGTGCCGCCATTGCCGGCGATCAACTGCAGGTCCACGGCGATAAACATGTGATGCATACCGGTGATCACCAGCGGCGCATAAAACAGACCGAAGATCAGCCCGCCGAGCAGCGGCGCCAGCTCGAACACGTAGACCATGCCTTCGGTGATCTGGATGCCCAGGTGGCGGGTGGCCGGGCCGATCAGCGCCAGGGCGAGGAAGCCGGTGATCACGATGGTGGTGATCGGCACCACCAGCAACTGAATGGAATTGGGCACCCGGGCGCGCAACCAGATTTCGATCTGGCTCATCACCCAGGCTGCCAGCAGGATCGGCAGGATCTGCCCTTGATAGCCGACCTTCTCGATCTGAATCAGACCGAAGATATCGAAGTAGGGAATGCTCGCGCCGTCCAGCCCGGCCACGGCTTTGCCGTAGTTCCAGGCATTGAGCAGGTCCGGATGCACCAGCAGCAGACCGAGCACGATGCCGAGAATCTCGCTACCGCCGAAGCGCTTGGCCGCCGACCAGCCGACCAGGGCCGGAAGGAAGACGAAGGCGGTGTTGGCCATCATATTGATCAGCTGCCACAGGCCTTCGAGATTCGGGTAGGCCGCCAGCAGAGTCTTACCCTCGATAAACATGCCTTCGGCGCCGAGCAGGTTGTTGATGCCCATCAGCAGGCCGGCCACGATGATCGCCGGCAGAATCGGCATGAACACGTCGGAGAACACTCGCACCAGGCGCTGCATCGGGTTGCCTTTGGCGGCGCCCTGCTGCTTGACGTCGGCGATGGTCGCGGCGCGCAGGCCGGTGATCTCGCGCAGGGCGGCGTAGACCTTCTCCACCTCCCCCGGGCCAATCACCACCTGAAACACACCGCCGGTAAGGAAGCTGCCCTTGACCAGCTCGACCTGAGCCAGCTGGGTGGCGTTCACCAGACTGTGATCTTTCAGCGACAGGCGCAAACGGGTGACGCAATGCGCGGCTTGCTCGATGTTGTCCGCTCCGCCGAGCGCCTCGAGGATCTCGGCGGCGGTTTTAGTGTAATCCTGGCCCATGCTTTTTTCCTTTCGGTAAGGTTTTGTTATTGGCGCATGCCGAGGCACAACGTACTCGTATAGACGAGTTAAAGCAACAACTCGTATAGACGAGTTATCGAGCGAGCCGACGAATGGACAAAACGCGGCCGCCCTCTGTAAGGTCAAGCACTCGCGAGCGCCGCTACGGCGCGCCGCACGGGGATCAAGAGCCGAGAAGCATGAGCAAATACAACCAGATCTATAGCGATCTGCTTGCCGAGATCAGCGCCGAGCGCCTGGCCACAGGCGCTCGCCTGCCTTCGGAAACGGAATTGATGGATGCCTACCAAGCCAGCCGCGGCACCGTGCGCAAGGCCATCGAGTTATTGCAGGAACGTGGCTTCGTGCAGAAACAGCACGGCAAAGGCGCCTTCGTCCTGTCGCGGAGCCATATCGAATTACAACTGGGCGGTATCGTCAGCTTCCAGGAAATCCACCAGCGCCTTGGCCGCAGCCTGGTCACCG
>CBIHQF010000326.1:0-5140 GCA_966211665.1 uncultured Pseudomonas sp.
ACCGTGCGGACCGGGTCGGCGAGCGCATCTACAACGTGCGCAAGCAGGAGTTGCGCGGCTTCGACAGCATCTTCCAGAGTTCCAAGGTGATGGCCGCGGTGGTGCGCGAGGCGCGGCGCATGGCGCCGCTGGATGCGCCGCTGCTGATCGAGGGTGAGACCGGGACCGGCAAGGAGCTGTTGGCGCGTGCCTGTCATCTGGCCAGCCCACGCGGCCAGTCGCCGTTCATGGCGCTGAACTGCGCCGGCCTGCCGGAATCCATGGCCGAGACCGAATTGTTCGGCTATGGCCCCGGCGCCTTCGAAGGCGCGCGCCCGGAAGGCAAACTCGGCCTGCTCGAACTCACCGCCGGCGGCACGCTGTTTCTCGACGGCGTCGGCGAAATGAGCCCGCGTTTGCAGGCCAAGCTGCTGCGTTTTCTGCAGGACGGTTGCTTCCGCCGGGTCGGCAGCGACGAGGAGGTCTACCTGGATGTGCGAGTGGTCTGCGCGACCCAGGTCGATCTTTCCGAGCTGTGCGGCAAAGGCGAATTCCGCCAGGACCTCTACCACCGCCTCAACGTGCTCAGCCTGCATATCCCGCCGCTGCGCGAATGCCTGGATGGTTTGGTGCCGCTGGTCGAGCACTTCATCGATCAAGCCAGCCGGCAAATCGGTTGCCCGCTGCCCGCGTTGGCGCCGGCGGTGCTGGACAAACTCGCCCACTACCACTGGCCGGGCAATGTGCGGCAACTGGAGAACGTGCTGTTCCAGGCGGTGTCGTTGTGTGAGGGCGGCACCATCAAGCTCGAACATGTGCGCCTGCCGGACTACGGCGCCCCCCATCCGCTCGGCGAGTTTTCCGTGGAGGGCGGGCTGGACGATATTCTCGGGCGCTTCGAAAAGGCGGTGCTCGAACGCCTCTATCGCGACCATCCGAGCAGCCGGCAGTTGGGCAAGCGCCTCGGCGTTTCGCACACCACCATCGCCAACAAATTGCGTCAGCACGGGTTGAGTAAGGAATAGGGAAAGCTACAAGCTACAAGTGAAAGCAAAGGTCTTGGCGGTATCTGGGCGGCGTCCGCCTTGCCGTTCCAGCACTTCGACCTTGGTGCAATAGCCGCTGTCGAGTCTTGCAGCGCAGACTTCGAGCCGCTTGGTGTGAACGCCGGCATTCTCCTATTCCTACCCTGGAATGTTTTCTATGGCGGCCGCTCGGTCGCCATTTTTTTATCCGCTAAAAGCCCGTGAGGACTATCGTCGTAGGGCGTTAATACGATGGTCGAATGGCCCTGGCGGGATGTTCTGGCTACAAAATGCGCCATAAAACCACAACTACCCACCGAGGTATTTTTGATGAGTGCTGCGTCCTTGTATCCCGTGCGCCCCGAGGTGGCGGCTCAGTCGTTGACCGACGAGGCCACCTATAAAGCCATGTACCAGCAGTCGGTGATCAACCCCGACGGTTTCTGGCGCGAGCAGGCCCAGCGTCTCGATTGGATCAAGCCGTTCACCAAGGTCAAGCAAACCTCCTTCGACGATCACCATGTCGACATCAAGTGGTTCGCCGACGGTACCCTCAATGTCTCCTACAACTGCCTGGACCGTCATCTGGAAGAGCGCGGCGATCAGGTCGCGATCATCTGGGAGGGCGACGACCCTTCCGAGCATAAGCACATCACCTACCGCGAGTTGCACGAGCAGGTGTGCAAGTTCGCCAACGCCTTGCGTGGACAGGACGTGCACCGCGGCGATGTGGTGACCATCTATATGCCGATGATCCCCGAGGCGGTGGTGGCGATGCTCGCTTGCGCACGCATCGGCGCCATCCATTCGGTGGTGTTCGGCGGTTTCTCCCCCGAGGCGCTGGCCGGACGCATCATCGATTGCCAGTCGAAGGTGGTGATCACCGCCGACGAGGGCCTGCGGGGCGGCAAGCGTACGCCGCTCAAGGCCAACGTCGACGACGCCCTGACCAACCCGGAAACCCACAGCGTGCAAAAGATCATCGTGTGCAAGCGCACCGGTGGCGAGATCAAATGGCATTCGCACCGCGACATCTGGTTCGAGGACCTGATGGCGGTCGCGTCCAGCCACTGCGCGCCGAAGGAAATGGGCGCCGAAGAGGCGCTGTTCATCCTTTACACCTCGGGCAGCACCGGTAAGCCGAAAGGCGTGCAGCACACCAGCGGCGGCTACCTGCTGTATGCCGCGCTGACCCATGAGCGGGTGTTCGATTACAAGCCGGGCGATATCTACTGGTGCACCGCCGACGTCGGCTGGGTCACCGGCCACAGCTATATCGTCTATGGCCCGCTGGCCAATGGCGCGACCACCCTGTTGTTCGAAGGCATCCCGAACTACCCGGATATCACCCGGGTGTCGAAGATCGTCGACAAGCACAAGGTCAATATCCTCTACACCGCGCCGACCGCGATCCGCGCGATGATGGCCCAGGGCGATGCGGCCGTGCAGGGTGCCGATGGTTCCAGCCTGCGTCTGCTCGGTTCTGTCGGCGAGCCGATCAACCCGGAAGCCTGGAACTGGTACTACAAGACCATCGGCCAGGAGCGTTGCCCGATCGTCGACACTTGGTGGCAGACCGAAACCGGCGGCGTCCTGATCAGCCCGTTGCCGGGTGCCACCGCGCTCAAGCCGGGTTCGGCGACCCGTCCGTTCTTCGGCGTGCAGCCGGCGCTGGTGGATAACCTGGGCAACCTGATCGAAGGGGCGGCAGAGGGTAACCTGGTGATCATCGACTCCTGGCCGGGTCAGGCGCGCACCCTGTACGGCGATCACGACCGCTTCGTCGATACCTACTTCAAGACCTTCAAGGGCATGTACTTCACCGGCGACGGCGCCCGTCGCGACGAGGACGGCTACTACTGGATCACCGGCCGCGTCGACGACGTGTTGAACGTGTCGGGACACCGCATGGGCACCGCCGAAATCGAAAGCGCCATGGTCGCGCACCCGAAAGTGGCGGAAGCCGCGGTGGTCGGTGTGCCGCACGATATCAAGGGCCAGGGCATCTATGTCTATGTCACCCTGAATGCCGGCTTGGAGCCTTCCGAGCAACTGCGTCAGGAGCTGAAGAACTGGGTGCGTAAGGAGATCGGTCCGATCGCCACGCCGGATGTGATCCAGTGGGCGCCGGGCCTGCCGAAGACCCGCTCGGGCAAGATCATGCGCCGTATCCTGCGTAAGATCGCCACCGCCGAATACGATGCACTCGGCGATATCTCCACGTTGGCCGACCCTGGCGTGGTGCAACATTTGATCGATACCCATCGCAGCATGCAGGCCGCCTGACCGGCGCTTGCTGACAACGCCCCGCTTCGGCCCAAAGCCGGAGCGGGGCGTTGCCGTTTTTTATTGGTTAATTCAGGGTTTAGCGCGAGCGTGCATGCCGGTAACCCTTCCAGTAACGCGCTGCACTTTTGTGGGGTGTGCGGGAACGTTTAGGGTGCATTTTGTTGGGTCGGTCGGCCGCTTGTCGTTTTTGGTTTTACTGAAAAGCCCGTGGTTAAAGGCTTTCGGGTAGGTGGCGCAATAATTGCTGGTTTTATCGGTTAACTCTTCTCTCTTGGCCTGCATTTTTTGCGGGCCCTGTCAAGCTGTGCGCACCCGTCTTCCTGGCCTTCTGTAATTACTTGTCGCATTGAAGAAATATCGACTTTCGAGCTGTCGCTAGAATGCCGACACCCAGCCGAAGCCGCTTGCCGCCTGCATGCCATGCAGCAAACACGGCGACTCTTTCTACACTGCATAAATGGCTGGATAGACATTCACCGGGTTCTTGCAACCGGCTGCCATTCCCTTTCGTAGGAGTCACAAGATGAAGAAGATCGCACTTCTAGGCGCACTGGCGCTGTCCATGCTGTCGCCGTTGGTCGTGGCCGAGGAAACCAAGCCGCTGCGCATCGGTATCGAGGCCGCTTACCCGCCGTTCGCCTTCAAAACCCCTGAAGGCAATATCGCCGGTTTCGACTACGACATCGGCATGGCGCTCTGCGAAGAGATGAAGGTCGAGTGTCAGTGGATCGAGCAGGAATTCGACGGCTTGATCCCGGCCCTGAAAGTACGCAAGTTCGACGCCGTACTGTCCTCCATGAGCATCACCGAGGATCGCCTGAAGTCGGTCGACTTCACCAAGAAGTACTACCACACCCCCGGCAAGCTGGCGATGAAGGCCGGCAGCGTGGTCAAGGATCCGCTGGTCGACCTCAAGGGCAAGAAGCTCGGCGTGCAGCGCTCGTCGATCTACGACCGTCACGCCAGCGACGAGTTCGAACCGGCTGGCGTCGAAGTGGTGCGTTACAGCTCGCAGAACGAAGCCTTCCTCGATCTGGCCTCCGGCCGTCTGGACGCCACCCTGGCCGACGTCGTGAATATCGACGAAGGCTTCCTCAAGACCGACGCCGGTAAAGGCTTCGCCCTGGTCGGCCCGGACTTCACCCAAGAGAAATACTACGGCCATGGCGCCGGCATCGCGGTGCGCAAGGGCGACAAGGAACTGGCCGACAAGATCAGCAATGCGATCGACGCCATCCGCGCCAACGGCAAGTACCAGGAACTGCAGGACAAGTATTTCGACTTCAACGTTTACGGCGAGTAAGCGTACGGCGATTTATCGCTTTTCACCGAGAGTGGCGCAGGCGCTTGGCTTCGGCCCGCGAGAATGGAAACGACTTGCGCCACTTTTTCGTTGTACTTCCCGGCGCCCGCTGGCGCCCGTATGAGGTAACTAGGGCATGTTGAACGGCTACGGCTCGACCATTCTCGAAGGTGCCTGGCTTACCCTGATTCTGGCGTTGACCTCGATGGCGGTGGCGATTTTTCTGGGCATTCTGGGCGCGGCATTTCGCTTGTCACCGATCAAATGGCTGGCGATTCTGGGGGAGACCTACGCCACCGTCATTCGCGGTATTCCCGACTTGGTACTGATCCTGCTGATCTTCTACGGCGGTCAGGACCTGGTTAACCGCGTGGCGCCAATGCTCGGTTACAACGAATACATCGATATCAATCCGTTCGTCGCCGGTGTCTTCACCATGGGCTTCATCTTCGGCGCTTATCTGTCGGAAACCTTCCGTGGCGCCTTCATGGCGATCCCCAAGGGGCAGAGCGAGGCCGGCGCGGCCTATGGCATGAGCGGGATC
>CBIHQF010000327.1:0-5116 GCA_966211665.1 uncultured Pseudomonas sp.
GATGTCATGCGCGTGTTGTTTCCGGCCGATCACAACTCGCTGCTCGCGCTGCTGCCATCGATTTATCAAGCACGCGGGCAACTGGTCTGTGTCGTCAGCCCCAAGCGCGAGCAGCCGAGCCAATTCGATCGGCAGCAGGCCGAGCGGTTAGCCGCCGACGGCGCTTTACTGCTCGACGGTCGAGAAGGCGACGACCCCGTGCTGTTGATCGCCAATGGTGCCTATCAATTGACCGAGATGCGCCGCGCTGCCGTTCGTCTGAGCAGCCTGGGTATCGCCTGGCAGCTGATTTACTTACAGGAGCCGGGGCGTTTCCGCGAGCCGCGGGATGCCTGGGAAGCACAGGCGCTAGCGCCGACCGCGGTGCGCGATAGCCTGTTTCCAGTTCGCCATCGGCGACGTGTGTTGCTGACTCATATGCGCCCTGAAGTTGCGCGCGGGCATCTCTGGCCCATACTGGGGGATGCGTGTTGCAACCGGGTTTTGGGTTACCGCAACCGTGGCGGTACCTTGGACGAAGCGGGTATGTTGTTCGCCAATCAGGCGACCTGGGCACATGCCCTGCAAGCGGTCGCCGAGGTACTGGCGGTTGCGCCGCAGGCGCTGTTGCAAGACGATGAACGAGCGGCATTGGCCGGTCGAGGAAATCCCGAATGCCTGCGCTGAAACACGCTGTCAGGCCTCTGCAACGAGATGGGCCAAAGGGGTGAACCCCGATGGCGGGAAGGGAGGGGCAGGTATGCCTAAGTTGGTACTGGAGATCGACTCGACATTGCACCGCCTGCTGCAACAGGCCGCGCGCCATAATCAATTGAGCCTGGAAAACGAATGCTTGCGACGCCTCGAGGGCGGTACAAGGCGATCGCGTCATATGGAAGCGCTGCTCGCCGAGTTGCGGGTGGGCGAGGCGCAGCGGCGAGCCCAGAGCGAAGGCTGAAGCGCCTACTGGCCGCAGTCGCTTCTGGCGAAACGCTCGTTGGTGACCGGAAGGTTGGTCTTGTATTCGGTGAACTCGTAGCGCAGCACCGCGCCGCGGGCCAATAGCTGGCGGTAGCCCGGGTTATTGCACACGCTCTTGGCCAATTGGGCGCGCACGCTATCCGGGTTGCCGCGCATTTGCGCGGCGTGCTGGGGGCGCACGCTCAAGTGATTGACCAGCGAATTGCCGTCGACGCTGTAGCCCTGGTCGAGAATATCCTCGTTAATCGCGCGCGGCGTGCCGACGCTGCTTTCTTTCGCCACTCGCTCGAGCAGCTTGCTCAATTCGAAATCCTTCAACGACTCGGCATGGCTGAATAGCGGCAGGCTCAGGGCCAAGGGCAGGGCGATCAAGCGCAACATGGGGCTCTCCATAGTCAATTCGAACCTTCGACCGGGTTGCCCCGGCCGTGGTTCAGCAGGGATCATCTTACGTGCCTGGCGTGGCATATCGTAGCCCGTAATTGGCCATGGCACTCCGGGACCGGGAAACAGGCGATTCAATCGCGCGTGCGCCGAATGGCATGCTCACCGCCGGTGAGCCTTTGTTAGACTGCGCGGCTGGCCGTTTCAGGATTAACCATGCACTCCCATCTCCCAGGCGAAGCCTTGCCATGAGCCACGCCGTCGCCCGTTTGCGCGCAAGCCGTCTTGCCAGCAGCAAAAAACCTTTTCTGGCACGCGGTTGTAGGGCCGTGCGCTGCCCGCATTGTCGTCTGGTGCCGAGCCACTGCGTGTGCGCCTGGCGCCCGCGCATTGCCGCGCAATCGGCGGTCTGTCTGCTGATGCACGATGTCGAAGCGCTCAAGCCGAGCAATACCGGCTGGTTGATCGCCGACGTAGTGGCCGATACCTCGGCATTTGGCTGGCTGCGCACGGTGGTGGATCCGGCCTTGCCGGCCTTGCTCGGCGACCCGCAATGGCAGCCTTATCTGGTGTTCCCCGGCGAATATACGGCACCCGAGCGGGTCGTCAGCGAAGTGGCGGTTGCGCCCGGCAAGCGGCCGTTGTTCGTGCTGCTCGATGCAACCTGGTCCGAGGCGCGCAAGATGTTCCGCAAGAGCCCCTACCTCGATGGTCTGCCGGTACTCAGTTTACAGCCGGAGCAGTTGTCGCGTTACCGCCTGCGCCGCTCCAAGCGCGACGATCACCTGTGCACGGCGGAGGTCGCCGCGCTCTGCCTGGAGTTGGCCGGCGACCAGCGCGCGGCCGACGGTCTGAATGCCTATCTGGATGTTTTCAGTGAGCATTACCTGGCCGCCAAGGCGCCCCGCGCGATCGATGTGGACGATGAGTTGCATCGTCGTTTGCGGGCCTTCTTGCAGTAAGCGCGCGTCGAACAGGGCTTCGCCTTATCCGCCCTAGGACACCTTTCTCGGCCATAGCTGCGCCACCAGCATGCCGCCGAACATCAACGCGCAGCCGATATAACCGCGTAGATCCAGGCTTTCGCTGAGGAACCAGGCGCCCGCCAGTGCGGCGAATACCGCTTCGAGCGAGAGAATGATCGCCGCGTGGGAGGCGATCGCATGCTTCTGCGCCACCACCTGCAGAGTGAAGCCGATAGCCACACCGAACAGACCGCCATAGAGGACCGCTGGCGCTACGGCGATGATCTTGTCGAGCTGGATATCTTCGAACAATAGTGCCAACAGCAAGCTGATCAGCGCACAGGTGACGAATTGCACGATAGCCAGGCGCAGCGGATCGTGGCGTCGGGCGAAGAAGCCCACCATCAGCACATGCACCCCCCAGACGAAAGCGCCCGCCAACTGCAACCAATCGCCGGAGGCCACCTGAAAATCTTCGCCGACGCTGAGCAGAAACATGCCGACCACTGCCAGCGAGGCGCCTAGCCAGATGCCCAAGCCGGTCTTGTGGCCGATAAACAAGCCGAGCAGCGGCACGATTATCACGTACAGGCCGGTGATGAAACCGGAGTTGGTGACGCTGGTGAACAGCAAGCCGACTTGCTGCAAATTGATTCCCAATGCCAGCGCCAGGCCCATCAGGCCGCCGCCCAGCAACAGGTGGCGGTTCAATGGCGGCGGTGCCTCGACCGAGTCGCGCTGTTCGAGCAGCGGCAATAACGGCAAAAGAACCAGGACCGCCAAACCGAAGCGCAAACCGCTGTAGAGAAACGGCCCGATCGAATCCATGCCCAGCCGTTGGGCGACAAAAACCGTGCCCCAGATCATCGCCGTCGACAGCATCAACAGGTCGGCGCGTAACGCATGGCTCCGCATATGAACAACTCCTGAAAACCAAGGTGCGCACTGTGCCGCAAAGCGTTGCGCTTGACCACTCGGTCATGGCTCGGCATGCTTGGCGCCGACTACGGCGCATTTATGACGATGCGCTAACCTGAGTTGGTACTGGCCTCCGTTCGGTATCGGCAGCGCAGTCGTAGCTAATCCAATAACAACAACAGGATCTGCCATGGCCGTTTACGAAATCCTGATTGCCGACGATCATCCGCTGTTTCGCAGTGCCTTGCAGCAGGCCTTGACCCTGGGATTGGGGCCCGAGGTCAACCTGGTGGAGGCCGCCAGTATCGCCGAGCTGGAAACCTGCCTGGCGCAAAAGTCGGATTGGGATCTGGTGCTGCTCGACTTGAATATGCCGGGCGCCTACGGCTTTTCCGGTTTGGTGCTGTTGCGCGGGCAATATCCCCAGGTGCCGGTGGTGATGGTCTCGGCACAGGAAGACGCAGCCGTGGTGGCGCGTTCGCGCGAGTTCGGCGCCAGCGGCTTCATTCCCAAATCCAGTACCTTGGAAGTCATTCAACAGGCCGTTCGGGGCGTGCTCGATGGCGATGCGTGGTGGCCGCAGCAAACCGAGGAAACCGCCTATGTTTCCGCCGAGGCCAAGGCGGCGAGCGCCGGTTTGGCCAGCCTGACGCCGCAGCAGTTCCGGGTACTGACCATGGTCTGCGACGGTTTGCTGAACAAGCAGATCGCCTACGAACTGAGCGTCTCCGAAGCGACGGTCAAGGCCCATGTCACGGCGATTTTCCGCAAGCTGGGCGTGCGCACCCGCACCCAGGCGGCGTTGCTGTTGCAGCACCTGGAATCGATACCCGCGACTTGATGGAAATATCTGGCGGTGCAGCCCGCTGATGGCGTAGCCTGCCGCCCCTCATTTTTAAGGGTCCGATTTCATGTCGCCATTCAAAGGCCAGACCGGCCTTAAACGTATCTTCAATGCCGCGGGCTATTCGCTGGATGGCTTGCGTGCAGCCTTTACCGGCGAAGCCGCCTTTCGCCAGTTGCTGTTGATCAACCTGCTGCTGATTCCGCTGGCGTTCTATGTCGACGTCAGCCGGGTCGAGCGCGCGCTGATGATCGCGGTGTGCTTGCTGGCGTTGATTGTCGAGTTGCTCAACTCGGCCGTCGAGGCGGCCATCGACCGTATTTCCTTGGACCTGCACCCCTTGTCGAAAACCGCCAAGGACATGGGCAGCGCCGCGCAATTGGTCTCCCTGACCCTGATCGGCAGCGTCTGGCTGGTGATTCTGCTGGATGTTCCGGCGAGCTGAGCCGCGCAGACTCAGGCACGCGCAGACTCAGGCAATGGTTGGCAACACGATTTCGTCGCTGCGCCTGACATTGGCGGTCAGCGCGCGGCACAGTTCGATGAATTCGCGCATGGCGGCGGTCTGGTACTTCTGTTTGTGCCAGATGAAATAAAACTGCCGACGCAGGTCCAGCTCGGGCGTTTCCACGGCGACCAGGCTGCCGCGGCGGAAGGCGTCGCGTAGCGCCAGGCGCGAGATGCAACCGATGCCCAGGCCCGATTCCACGGCACGTTTGATCGCTTCGGTATGCTCCAGCTCCAGGCGGATATTCAGCGCGCGCGGATGGTGACGCATGGCCTGATCGAAGGTCACGGGCAGCTCGCGGAACTCGGCGTCCTGTGCCTGGTCGCGCGCCTCCTGCTCCTCGAACGCCGTCTGCCCCGGCGGCGCGATGTCGGCGCCGTATCCCGTGCCGCGGATGGTCTCCACCAGCCGGTCGGGCGTCGTGACGCCGGGGTCGAACTCCACCGTGGCGTTCTTCATCATCAGGTTCACCGCGGCGCCCCGGACGCCCGGCGTCTTCTCCAGCGCGCGCTGCACCCGGCCGGAGCACGCGGCGCA
>CBIHQF010000328.1:0-5105 GCA_966211665.1 uncultured Pseudomonas sp.
CCAGGCGGTGCCTGAGCTTGGTGTTGGTGGAGGGATCGGCCAGCCAGTCATCGATCGGACGGGAATCCGTCAGCAGTTCGAGCTGGCCTTGTGCGGCCTGGGTGTAGTAAGAGAGGGATGAGCAGCTTGACAACATCAGGGCCGCAGCTGCGGCGGCCATGACCGGCCGGAAGGCCCGGGAAAATCTAGTGGTGGATTTCATCTCGCGTTGACGGTGCGGCTTTTTCGACCTGCACCAGGGTGTCGTAGAAAGTGGGCGCCCTGCCCATGTCGGTCAGACGCTGGCTGGTGACTTCATTGGCGTTCTTGCCATCGCTGGAAAGCTTCTTCCACCAGATGGACAAGCCCACCACCAGCCCTGGACGCGCCTTGTCGGTCACGCGTGCGCGGGCGACGAACGAGCCGCGGTCGTTAAAAATGCGCGCCATATCCCCGTGCCCGATGCCGCGTGCGGCGGCATCCTCAGGGTGGATATCGAGGTGCGGCTCGCCCTCGGTGGCGCGCAGGCTCTGCACATTGACAAACGTTGAGTTGAGGAAGTTCCTCGCCGGTGGAGAGATCATCGCCAACGGATATTTCTCGGCCAGCTTCGGGTTGGAAGCGGCCGATTCATACGGAGCAATATAGGTCGGGAGCGGATCGAGTCCGTCCTTCGCCATGGTGCTCGAATAAAACTCGCACTTGCCCGACGGGGTCGGGAAGCCGCCCTCGGCGAACGGGGCGGCCGGCATGTTCAGTTTTTCCCAGCCCTTGCGCTTGAGCGATTCCCAGTCGAAGTGGATCGCGCGCACGTCCTTCTTGTTGAAGGCCTGGGCCGCGAGTTCGTCGTCGCTCTCCTTGAAGCAGGGATCGTCGAAGCCCATGCGCGCCGCCAGCAGGCGGAAGAATTCGGTGTTCGGCTTGGCCTCGCCCACCGGCGCCACGGCCGCGTTGTTGGCCATCATGTACAGGTGGCCATAGGCCAGGTGGGCATCGACGTGCTCGAGCTGGGTGGTGGCCGGCAGCAGGATGTCGGCGTAGTCCGCACTGTCGGTGTGGAAGTGTTCCAGCACCACGGTGAACAGGTCCTCCCGTTCGAAACCCTTCTGCACTTTCGCCGAATCCGGGGCGATGGCCAGCGGGTTGGCGTTGTAGACGATGAGGGCCTCGATCTTCGGGCCGAATTCGGGCGAAGCCTCCTTCAGGAGGTCGTCGCCGATGGTGGTCATGTTGATGGTGCGCGGCATGCGACCATCCAGCAGGTCCGGGCGCTGCAGGGCCGGGCGATTCGCCGGGAAAGAGCCCGAGGTCGACAGCTGCACGCCGCCGGCCGCGTGGCGCCAGGCGCCGACCAGGGCCGGCAGGCAGGCGATATTGCGCACCGCCATGCCGCCGCCACGTACGCGCTGCAGGCCATAGTTCATGCGGATCGCGACACCCTCGCCGCTCCTCGCGGTCTGGCCGTAGGCGCGCGCCAGTTCGATGACCTCAATGGCCGTGATGCCGCAGGTGTCGGCGGTGCGCTCCGGCGTCCATTCCAGGGCGCGTTGCTTGAGCTCCTCATAGCCGAGCGTGTACTTCGCCACGTAGTCGTGGTCGATCAGGTGTTCCGTGATCAGGACGTGCATCATGCCCAGCGCCAGCGCGGCATCCGTGCCTGGCAGCAGCGCAATGTGCTGGTGGCACTTCTCGGCCGTCAGCGAGCGATAGGGGTCGATCGCGATCAGCTTCGCGCCGCGGCGCTTGGCTTCCTGCACGCGCATCCACAGGTGCAGGTTGGAGGCGATCGGGTTGCCGCCCCAGATCAGGATCAGCTTCGCGTTCTGGAACTGTTCGATGTCGGTGCCGATCGAGCTGCCGATGGTGTACTTGTAGCCCGTCGCGCCGGCTGTGGCGCAGATGGTACGGTCCAGCAGCGAGGCCCCGATCTTGTTGAAGAAGCGCAAAGACATCGAGTCGCCCTGCACGAGCCCCATCGTGCCGGCATAGCTATACGGGAGAATGGCCTGCGGGTCGCGCGCGGCGATCTCGCCGAGGCGCTGCGCGATCTCGTCGATCGCCTGTTCCCATGTGATGCGTTCGAACTTGCCCTCGCCCTTGCGGCCCACGCGGCGCATCGGGTACAGCACGCGGTCCGGATGATAGGTGCGCTCCACATAGCGCGACACCTTGGTGCACAGCACGCCGGCCGTCGTCGGATGCTCCGGATCGCCCTTTACTTCCGTGGCCACGCCGTTGTCGACCGTGACGAGGATGGCGCAGGTATCGGGGCAATCGTGGGGGCAGGCGGCGCGGACTTGTGTGACTGTCATGGGCGGGAAGGGGCGAGGAAATACTTCGTAAAACCAATACTTTATACGATTCCCGCTTCCTCCGTACCCCCCTCTTTCATCGACTGTTTGAGGCGGGCTACAATGGTGCAAGGCCTGCAATGCAAGCATGACAAAAAAGGAGAGACAGATGAAGCTCGTGGAACCTATCCTCGCCTTTCAAACAGAACTGCAAGAGATCCGGCGCGACCTGCATGCGCATCCGGAACTGTGCTACGAGGAGGTGCGCACCGCCGACGTGGTGGCCGCGCGCCTGACCGAATGGGGAATTCCGGTCGTGCGCGGACTGGGTGTGACCGGCGTGGTCGGTTCAATCAAGAACGGCAACTCCAATCGCGCCATCGGCCTGCGTGCCGACATGGACGCACTGCCCATGCAAGAGATCAATGGTTTTGCCCATGCGTCGCGCCATCCGGGCAAGATGCACGCCTGCGGCCATGACGGGCACACCGCCATGCTGCTCGGCGCGGCTCACCACCTTGCCAGGCATCGCAACTTCGACGGCACCGTCTACCTGATCTTCCAGCCCGCCGAAGAAGGCGGTGGCGGCGCGCGGCGCATGATGGACGATGGCCTGTTCGAGCAGTTCCCGATGGAAGCCGTCTACGGCATGCACAACTGGCCGGGTCTCGCGGAAGGAAATTTCGGTGTCGTTTCGGGGCCGATGATGGCCTCGAGTAACGAGTTCCGCGTCACCGTGCGCGGCAAGGGCGCCCATGCGGCGCAGCCGCACCGCGGTATCGATCCGGTGATGGTGGCGGTGCAGATCGCCCAGGCCTGGCAGACCATCGTGTCGCGCGAAAAGAATCCGCTGGAATCCGCAGTGCTGTCGATCACCCAGATCCATGCGGGCAGCGCGACCAATGTCATCCCTGACGAAGCGGAATTGATCGGCACGGTGCGCACCTTTTCGACCGCCGTGCTGGACCTGATCCAGCGTCGCATGGAAGAGATCGCTGCTGGCGTCGCGACGGCCTTCAATGCCTCGATCGACTTCAGCTTCAAGCGCAATTACCCGCCGCTCATCAACCATCCGGAGCAGACGGCATTCGCGGTGGAGGCGATGCGCGCGGTGGTGGGGCCGGAGCGGGTGGATACGCATGTCGAGCCGACCATGGGGGCGGAAGACTTCGCCTTCATGCTGCAGGAAAAGCCGGGCTGCTATGTCTTCATCGGCAATGGCGAGGGCGCACACCGCGCCGGCGGGCATGGGCTGGGGCCGTGCCAGCTGCATAACACGAGTTATGACTTCAATGACAATCTGCTGCCGATCGGGGCGAGTTTCTGGGTGAAGCTGGTGGAGATGAGCTTGCCGCAATCATGATTTTCGTAGGGTGTACGGCTCTGAACTGACCCCAGAAAGTTGGACGTTAGTTTAAGCGCCCACGGCCTGAGTTCTGTATTGCACAGGGCTCAGGCCTTTGAGTTTGAGCTTGATACGGTCGTTATTGTAGTACTTGATGTACTCGACGAGTCCCTCTCTCAGCTCGTCAATGCTCGAGAATTTCTTCAGATAGAAGAACTCGGTCTTGAGCACTCCGAAGAAGCTTTCCATGGCAGCGTTATCGTAGCAGCAGCCCTTGTTCGACATGCTCTGCACCATGCTACGTTCTTTTAACGTGGCCTGATAACGCGGCATCCGGTAATGCCACCCCTGGTCGGAATGCAGCAAAGGATGTTCGTGTGGCTGCAGCTTGGCGAGTGCTTTGTCCAGCATCGAGCCTACCATTTCGAACACCGGGCGCCTGCTGGTCTCGAAAGTGACGATCTCTCCGTTATACAGGTCAAGAATCGGCGAAAGGTATAGCTTCTCGCTGCCTACCTTAAACTCGGTTACATCGGTGACCCATTTTTGATTCGGCGCCGTAGACTCAAACTGGCGGTTCAGTTCATTGGACGCGACGGCTCCCATATCGTCCTTGTACGACTTGTATTTTTTAGGACGCACGAGCGATTTCAAGTTCAGCTCACCCATCAACCGTTGGACGGTCTTATGGTTGATTTTCCGCCCCATCAGCCGGAGAACGACAGTCACCCGACGGTAGCCGTAGCGGCCCCGGTGTTCGCCATAGATCGAGCCGATCTGTGTTTTTACCTCAGCATACTTGTCGCCTACCGCTCGTGCTTTCCGATGGTAGTAGTAGACGCTTCGCGCCAGGTCGGCAACCTTGAGCAGGACCGGCAGTGGAAACCGTGGCCTTAGTTCGTGCACTACTTGCGCTTTTTCTGCGGCGCTTTCGGTTGGGCTTTCACCTGCGCCCGCGATCGAACCAAGGCATCGAGCTTTTTTAGGTACGCGACCTCCGCACGAAGGTGCAGCAGCTCATCGAGTAGTTCTTCGCGGCTGCGGTTGTCGGCGCTTTCAGCCGGCTCAGGCTTGTCTTGCTCAGGTTGCACTTTTGATTTTCCTATCGGGCCGGGTTCCAAGGCTGCGATACCGCCCTCGCGGTAAGCCCGCTCCCAACCACCGATCGTCGCGTGACGCCGGACATTGAAGACTGTAGCAGCTTGTCCCTTTGATAGCTTATTGTCCCACATGTGCTGCAGTACCGAGAGCTTGAAGGCAGCGTCATACGACTTGCGCTTTCTCTCGAGTCCCTGTTCTCCATGAGCACGGAAGAACCCAACCCATCGTTGAACGAGCGAAAAATTGGCTATCCCAAACTCTTCCGCAAGTGTCCGATACCCCATTGCACCCTCGAGATACCGCTGCACGACAAGCAGCTTGAACTCAGGTGTGTACTTCACCATGAAAAAACCCCAGAAGTTGGTGTCCAACTTTCTGGGGTCAGTTCA
>CBIHQF010000329.1:0-5104 GCA_966211665.1 uncultured Pseudomonas sp.
AGCGATCCGCCCGGGTGCGACCGACACACCTCGCAACGGCGTCGACGAGGACTGCAACGGCAGAGACGCGTCGTTTCCCTCCGTGACCTCGGGCGTGCTGAACAAGTGGGATGTCGATGGCAGGCGTTACCTGGACTTCGTCGGCGGTATCGGCGTGATGAACATCGGTCATAACCATCCGAAGGTGGTCGCGGCGGTGCAGGCGCAGATGCAGAAGGTGACCCACGCCTGCTTCCAGGTGGCGGCCTATCAGCCCTATCTCGACCTGGTACAGCGCTTGTGCGGGTTGGTCGCTGGCTCCAGTGGCATCGAGCACAAGGCGGCACTGTTCACCTCGGGCGCAGAGGCCGTGGAGAATGCGGTGAAAATCGCCCGCGCCCATACCAAGCGTCCGGCGGTAATCTCCTTCCGTGGCGGTTTCCATGGCCGTACCTTGCTCGGTACGACCCTGACCGGCATGAGCCAGCCCTATAAGCAGAACTTCGGCATGGCGCCCGAGGTGTTCCACACGCCTTATCCGGATGCCTACCGCGGTTTCACCAGCGAGATGGCGCTGCAGGCACTCAACGAGTTGTTTGCCACTCAGGTCTCGCCGGATCGCGTAGCCGCGATCATCATCGAGCCGGTGCAGGGCGACGGCGGCTTCCTTTCCGCGCCGGTCGAGTTTCTCCGCGCGCTGCGGGCGCTGACCGAACAACATGGCATCGTCTTGATCCTCGATGAAGTCCAGACCGGTTTCGGCCGTACCGGCACATGGTTCGGTTTTCAGCACGCCGGGATTCAGCCGGATCTGGTCACCGTGGCCAAGAGCCTGGCTGCTGGCCTGCCGATCTCGGGCGTGGTCGGCCGTGCGCAAATCATGGACGCGCCAGCCCCCGGCGGCCTCGGCGGTACCTACGGCGGTAACGCGCTGGCTTGCGCGGCGGCGTTGGCGGTGATCGACACCTACGAGCAGGAACAGCTGCTGGCTCGCGGCGATAAGTTGGGCGAGCGCCTGCGTCAGGGCCTGCTGCGCCTGCAAGCGCGCCATCCACAGCAGATCGGCGATGTACGCGGCACCGGCCTGATGCTGGCGATCGAACTGGTCAAGGACGACGCGGCACGCACCCCTGATCCCGAGCTCAATCAGAAACTGATCGACGAGGCCCGCAACGGCGGTCTGCTGGTGATCAAGTGCGGTGTGTACCGCAACGTGCTGCGTTTCCTCGCGCCTCTGGTCGCCGAAGAAGCGCAGATCGACGAAGCACTGGAAATTCTCGAGGCGGCCCTGGCGCGCGTATTGAGTTGAGCTAAGCCCTCGACCGGCGCGCTTGAATGCGCTCCGGTCGATGAGGCTGAAGCAAGGATTGATGAAGTGAAACTGCAGACCCTTGAAAAACGTAGGCGAGGCAGGCAAGACAAGGCAAAACAGGCGAGAAAGCGGAGTTTACGGCTGTAAATGAGCATTTCGAGCCTGTTTTTAACGCAGTATTGCCAACGCAGGTAGTTTTTCAACGGCCTGCTAGAGGAGGCGAAAGCAATGGACCTGATTGATTACCGTGCGCTGCTGATCGACTGCGATGAAGTCTTGGTCGATCGGGATTCCGGCGTCTGGACGGCCTTGCAGCCGCTGCTGGAAAACCGCCCCGGCATGTTGGGGCGGGAAGAGGTGCTGAGCGAGTTCAACGAGGCAATACGCGCGCTCTATCCGCGTTTCTCCGAACTGGGTTTCAGCGGCTTGCTGTGCTTCGCCCATCGCCAATTGGCCGAGCGCCTGGGGCTCAAGGTCAGTTGGGAGGAGGGGATGACATTCGCCCGTTCGGTACGCAACTGGTCGCTGTTCGAAGACGCGCCCGGCGCCATGCTGTATCTGCGCAAGTTCTATCGACTGCTGGTGCACGGCGACCGCGATGCCGCGGATCGTATAGCGCTCTGCGAGCGACTGGGGATCATGTCCGAGGATCTGCTTTCACCCGCCAGCAAGCCGCTGGAAGACCGCGCCTGGCTGCGCGCCAACAGCCTTAAAGCCGAAGAAATCCTGCTGGTGTCGAGAGACCCCACCGAGTCGCCCGTATCGGCAGGCTTGTGCCTGATTCGTCGTGATCATGGCCGCTATACTCAGCCATGTCCGGCAGACTATTGCATCAGTAGCATGGCCGATCTGGTTGCTCAGCATCAGCTGTCTTTGCGGCGCTGAGTTTGTTACAAGACTGCCTACGAATAGCGATCGAGAGGTACGCGATGGAAGGTTTAGTCAAGCTGGACCGGATCGACATTAATATTCTGGTCGAGCTGCAAAAAGACGGTCGCATCACCAACGTCAAACTGGCCGATGCGGTCGGCCTATCAGCCAGCCCCTGTCTGCAACGGGTCAAGCGGCTCGAATCGGCCGGCTATATTTCAGGCTATAAAGCCCATCTCAATCTGGCCAAGATCACCGACTCGGTGACGGTATTCACCGAGATCACCCTCCACGACCACAAGCGCGAGGACTTCGCCAAATTCGAGTCCAATATCCGCCTGGTCGATGAAGTGCTCGAGTGTCACTTGATCAGCGGTGGCTACGATTACCTGGTGCGCTTCATGACGTGCAGCATCCAGCATTATCAAACGGTGATCGAAGGACTGCTGGACAAAAACATCGGTATTTCCAAGTACTTCAGCTATATCGTCATCAAGTCCCCGGTGCTGAAAGACGGGGTTCCCTTACGCAAGTTGTTGCGCCATTAATTGTTATTCCCATCGCTGATGAAAGCGCTGATCAATCATCAGTGTGAGCTGGACGCCCTTTGGCGGCTTCGTCATGCCCTGGGGGCGCCATTCCACGGAGGATCAAGCCGGAAGTCAGGCGAACCTGCTTGCGGTGAGTCTCCAGATCGAGCGGTTCGCTGCTGGTCAGGCGCAGCAACTGCAAATGCGAATAGTCGTTGAGTAGAAAGGCGGCCAAGTCCACATCCAGGTCGGCGCGCAACTTGCCTGCGGCCTGCAGATCGCGCAGCAATGCGGCAATTTCACCGCGCAGGATGTCGTTCATGCGCTTGTAACTGTCCGGCAGACCGCTTTGCCCACCGCTGAGTACATGCAGCAGCAACTCGCGCCAGATAGCCGGGGGCATCATCGCCAGGGCTTGGTCCACCAACACCTTTTCCAGGTAGCACAAGGCATCCAGCGGGTCGTCCATCTCGGCGATATGCGCGCGGGCGTCGCTGATGGCTCGCGCGTCGCCTTCCTGCAGCATCTCGACCAGGATCTCGTGCTTGGAGCCGAAGTACTTGAATACGGTAGGGGCTGAAACCCCCGCCTCCTGAGCGATCTGCTCGATCGTGGTGCTCTGGAAACCCTGCCGCTCGAACAGCTTTACGCCTGCCTGGCTGATTGCTTGCCGGCGCATCTCTTTCTGTCGTTCTCGCAAGCCGCTCAATTGTTCCCCCTGGGTTCTCCTGCCTTGGCCGCGGGAGCATAACGAAAAACTCTTCCTTTAAAAAATATTTTATTGACTAAAGAATTTAACAGGATTAATTTTCAGGTCACATCTGCCGCGTGCAGAGCACTTGTCAGGACACATGCTCGATGACCTTACGTACTGATTCGCCCATTGCTCTCCAGCTGGCCCGGCACTATGCCGATGCCCATGAGGCGATGCTTGCCGGACCCAGCCGCGACAGTTTGATGACGGCGTTCCCGCCCGCTGAAGCGCAGCGGGTTACCTGGCAGAACTGGATGAGCCCGCCATTCAACAAATGGGGCTTCCGTCACCTTGCACGGCTGCGCCCGAGCATCTCGGTCGCTGCCGGTAACGCGGCGGCGAGCGACTTGCCCGAGGCCTTGGAAGACCTCGACGGTTTCAGCTTCGAGAGCCTGTGTGGGTTGAGCATCCGTCTCGATGAGCAGCTTGTGGCCAGCCACTGCGACGCCTTTATCGTGCTGCACCGTGGCCAGGTGAAGTACGAGCGCTACTTCAACGGGCAGACCGCGAACGACCGCCACACCATGTTCTCGGTGACCAAGTCACTGATCGGTGTGCTGGCCGAACAATTGATCTGCGACGGCGTGCTGAATCCAAATCTCACGGCCGATCACTACGTACCCGAGTTCGCCGGCAGCGCTTTCGCCGATGCGACCGTTCGCCAGTTGCTGGATATGGCGGTGGGGATCGCTTACACCGAGCGTTACGACGACCCTGAGTCGGAGAGTTCGCAATTCGGTTACGCCTGTGGCTTCCAGCCCGCGCCGGCGGCGCACGCCCAGTTCGCCTCGCTCTATCAGTACCTGCCGTCGCTGCGTAAGCGGGGCGAGCACGGTGGTTTTTTCCACTATGTCACTGCCACCACCGAAGCCCTGGCGTGGGTGATGGAGCGTGCCGGGGGCGTTTCCTGTCCCGAGCTGCTGGCGCGCGTATGGGGGCAAATCGGGTGTCAGCGTGACGGTTACTTTATGGCCGACCCCTGGGGCCGCGGTGTCGCCGGTGCAGGCTTCAACGCTTGCGCACGGGATATCGCACGCTTTGGCCTGCTGCTGGCCAACCGCGGCATGCATGAGGGACATGCAGTGCTCGACCCGCGTGCGATCGATGCCATTGCCCAGGGCAGCGATCCGGCGATCTACGCAGCCAACGAGGAGTTCAGCGCCTGGACGCCCGGCGCTTCGTACCGCAGCCAGTGGTACGTGTTCAACGATCACAGCCCGGCTCTGATGGCATGCGGCATCAGCGGGCAGTACCTGTTCGTCGATCGCGAGGCCGATCTGGTGATCGTCAAGCAATCTTCGCTGCCGGAGGCCGTCAGCCTCTTCGATCCCGACAACGTTCGTGCATTGCGCGCACTAGCCAGCCACTTCAAGGGCTGAGAGACATTACAAAAAGATCTGCCGACGGGCTTTTGCCTGTCGGCCTCGCGCTGGATGCGTGATGGCGACGGTTGTCGTCCGAGCTGCCCTGTAACACAACAACAATCAACCAGGAGCAACCTATGAACCGAGTACCCTTGGTACCCTCACTCCTTGCCGCGGCGGTTTTGGCCAGCCAGCCGGCAATGGCCGGCTATACCTTTCAGGAGGGCGATCTTTCTGGTGAGGTCAATCTAACCGCGGGTGGTGCCGCAATTTCCACGCGCAATATCAACTTCGG
>CBIHQF010000330.1:0-5085 GCA_966211665.1 uncultured Pseudomonas sp.
TGTATTGGCCGATGTGATGCTGCGGGTGCCTTATGACCGCGATTTCGCTTATATGAGCAACGAGTTCGGCGAATTGGCCAACGACCTGGTGGTGATGTTCGGCCCTTACCAGCGCGAGCGCTGGCAGGTCGCCTACGACCGACGCCGGCTGGAAGCGGTGCCCAGCGTCGCGGTGTTTCAGCATCACCCGATCGGCGTCGAGGTCGACAGCGTGCCGTCTTTCTATTTGTCCTCGGTGTTCGACGGCATGCTCAGTGCCAAGACCCATCATTTCAGCAACCCCCGGGCGGCCTTCGCCGGGATGAAGAACGCCGAAGTCGACGCGGTGATGGCCATGCGCGGCGAGATCGAGTGGCAACTTAAGCAGGCGGCGGACAGCAACCTGGCCCT
Organism: uncultured Pseudomonas sp.; assembly: GCA_966211665.1. Lineage (GTDB taxonomy): Bacteria > Pseudomonadota > Gammaproteobacteria > Pseudomonadales > Pseudomonadaceae > Aquipseudomonas. The sequence goes on from CBIHQF010000330.1 coordinate 391, forward strand.
GGCCGAAAACGCCTATCCGAAAATGGGCAAACAGGTCTGGGACATCGGCATGGCGGTGCATGAAAGCAACCGGCAATTGGCCTATGCCCTGGAGGAGAAACTCGAAGAGTTGATTCTCGCCGGCGAACTCAAGCGGCTTTATGGTCGTTACGGTTTGCGCTACGAGTTGCCGGGTATGTATCAGGACGTCGAATAAGCCACGGTTGGCTCTCTGCCTATCGATTGAAAAAGGAGACGGCTGATGGCATGGCGTTGCGTGCTGGCATTACTGGGGTTGCTCTCGAACCCTGGCGCTTGGGCCGCCGCGGGCGACCCGGTGGCTTCGGTGATGTGGGACTACCACCATGCACGCCTGCTCGATGGCGCGCCTTTTGTGTTCGATCAGCGGATCGAGGTGTCGCTGCCGCCTTTTGCCGAAGATGCCCGGCAGGTGCCGCTGGAGGTCGATGCCAGCGCTTATGCCGGGCGGGTGCTGCGCATCCTGGTCTGGGCCGAGCTCAACCCCATCGCGCAGATATTCGATTTCGCCCCTGGCGTCGAGGTGCTGCCGCGTCTGGCCCTGCGCATCCGTATCGAGCAGGCCACGCCGGTCCGTGCGGCGGTTCTGACCGACGACGGCCTCTGGCATATCGGCTCGGCGACCATCGACGCCGCCGGTGGCGGTTGCACCGCGCCGAGCGTGGTGCGCGCCGAAGCCGGCTGGGAGGAGCGGCTCGGCGAGGTGTATGGCAAGCGTTTCGTGCGCCAAGACGGCAGCCGCTTGCGCGTGCAAATCGCCCACCCGATGGACAATGGGCTGGTCGGCGGCATTCCCGAATTCTTCCTCGATCAGGCCGAACTGCGCGACAGCGCCGGCAAGGTACTGGCGACCCTGGAACTGTTCCCCTCGGTCAGCGAGAACCCGACCCTTAGTTTGGAGGTGCAAGGTGAAGGCGACACCGAGCTGTGGCTGCGCGACAACAATGGCAACGAATTCAAGGCGGTGTTGTGAGAAATTCGAAAAAATTGCTGTCCATAGAAGCCCGCTTGCTGCGGTGTACTACCCAACGATCATCATGATCGGTCGCCAGCAAAGACTAGGCGGCTCCTATAAGCGATTCGGAAGCCATTCTGCTACGGCGGATTTGCCCGCAAACGGATTCGTATGCCCTCAGCAGGAAAATCAAATGATCCAAGTCAGCGTTCTGTACCCCAATGAACCCAATGTGCATTTCGACTTCGACTATTACGGCAAGCAGCATATGGAGATCGTCCGCGAATGCCTGGGCGAGGCCTGTAAGGCCATCGCGATAAATCAGGGGGTCGCCGGCGGCGCGCCCGGCGAGGCAGCGCCCTTTATCGCCATAGGCCACCTTTATTTCGACAGCGTCGAGGCTTTCCAGAAGAGCTTCGCGCCCCACGCCGAGCGGATCAGGGCCGATATCGCCAACTTCACCGACAGCCAGCCGCTGGTGCAGATCAGTGCCGTCACGCTCGTGCCCTGAGTGCCGATCGAGGCGGCCGATCATTCCCTTGGCGCCGTAACCACGGCGCCGCCCGATGCCATGAGAGGTCCCCATGCGCTGGCTATTGCTCCTGACCCTGCTCGCCTGCGCTTTGCCGGCACGCTCCGAATTCGACTACGCCTTGCAGCCGCGACAGATCGCCGAGGGCGTGTGGCTGGTCGAGGGCAGCACCGATAATTTCGCCCAGAGCAATGGCGGCAATATCGTCAACAGCGGGTTTATCGTCACCGAACAGGGCGTGCTGGTGATCGACAGCGGCCCGTCGAAACGCTACGGCGAGGCGCTACGTCAGGCGATTGCCCGGGTCACCGACAAGCCGGTGTTGCAACTGCTGTTGACCCATCACCATCCCGACCACGTCCTCGGCAACCAGGCCTTCGCCGATGTGCCGATCGCCGCCCTGACCGGCACCACGGCGTTGCTGGAAGAGCAGGGCGAGGCGATGGCGGAAAATATGTACCGTCTGGTCGGCGACTGGATGCGCGGTACCGAGGTGCTGTTGCCGACCCAGGGGCTCGAAGCCGGCGCGCTGCGCATCGGCGGTCGGCAACTGCGCCTGCTGGCCTTGCGCGGGCATACCGGCGCCGATTTGGCGATTCTCGACGAAAGCAGCGGCGTGCTGTTCGCCGGCGACCTGGTGTTTTACCAGCGTGCGCTGACCACGCCCGGTACGCCGGGGCTGGATGTTTGGCTGGAGGATCTCGAACGGCTGCAGGCGCTGCCCTGGAAACTGATCGTGCCCGGCCACGGCCCGCTGGCCGAGAGCGCCGCGCCCTTCGCGCAAATGCGCGATTACCTCGCCTGGCTCGACGAATTGATGCGCAGCGGCGCCGAGCGTGGTGCGGAGATGAACGAACTGATCCGCGCGCCCATCCCCGAGCGCTTCGCCGCGGTCAGCTTGAGCCGCTACGAGCTGATCCGCAGCGTCAGCCACCTGTACCCGCGTTACGAACAGGCACGGTTCGAGCGGCTGGATGAGCCATAGCCGCGGGGTGTGGCCCCGTAGCCCGAATAAGCGCCAGCGCAATCCGGGAAAACCTGCGCCTACACCACAGTCCCCGGATTGCGCCATAGGCTTATTCGGGTTACGTCCGCGCTTTTTGTCGTGTGGCCTGAAACCCGTCAGCGCTCAATCCCGATCAGGCGCGCCGAGTGGGAACAACGAGCGGTACGGGCGCGCCTCATCGACCGCCCTGGCGAACGAGGGACGCGCCAGCAGGCGCTGGCGCAAGCCGTGCACCTGGGTCAACGCCGGGTCGATCGGCTGGACCCAGTCGGCGTAAAACAACGCGGGCGCGGCGGCGCAATCGGCGAGGCTGAAGGTATCGCCCGCCGCCCATTGGCGGCCGACCATGGTGGTATCGAGCCAGCGATAGGCGGTTTCGAGCATCTGCCGGGCGTCGCTGACGCCCTGCGGGTCGCGGCTATCGGCGGCGCGCATGCTGTCGAAGACGATCTTCTGCATCGGCGTGGAAATGTAATTGTCGAAGAAGCGATCCATCGTCCGCACTTCCAGCGCCGCGCGCCCATCCTCGGGGATCAGGCGCACCGGCCCGGGGTGATAGAGCGCCAGATATTCGATGATGATGCTCGACTCCAGCACCCTGCGCGCGCCATCGAGCAGCACCGGAAAGCGCTTGAGCGGCCAGAGCGTCGCGAGCTCTGCCGCGGTTTGCGGGTCATCCGGCGCGAGCAGGCGCATCTCGAACGGGGTGGCGTTCTCGTAAAGCGCGGTCAGCACCTTCTGACAGTACGAAGAGAAGGGGTGGGCATAGAGTTTCAACGACATGGGCGATTCCTCGGCTCGGCAGCTTTCAGATTAGTTCGTGCCGCCAGTAAGCGAACCATGGCCGGCAGTTCTAGTCGTTTGCCAAGGCGCGAAATCGACAAGCCGAATGCTGGTAGGTTGGCGCTGAGCGCAGCGAAGCCCAACAAGGCGGTGGGCGGATCCAGCTTGGCTCAGGCCGGCCTCGACGCCGGAGCGATCAATGCTTCAGATGGCGCAAGCCTTCGGCATGTCCTCCCTACGAAGCGATCTTCGCGAGAAACACCGGCAGGTCGGTGGTCGGCGGAAACAGGGCGTGGTGATACAGCATGTCGGCCACATGGCCGCGGTGATAGGTGGTGTGATTGACCACGTGCAACAGGATGTCGTTACGCGACATCGCCCCTTCGCCTCCGCCGATAAAGCTGAAGCGCACTATCTCGGCGAGTGCGTCGGCATCCAGCGACTCGGCATAGTCGACATACCAGGCGTCGATGGCCAGTTGATCCTTGTGCAGCGCCTCGAATGGTGGGCAATCCTGCGGGTTGCGCGTGGTATAGCCATGCGCCTGGCCGAGCAGGTGGGCCTGCCACACCCGATCCATGGCATAGGAATGATGCAGGGTGCGAATCAGGCTGCCGAACAGGATCGGGCGCGGGGCGAGCAGATCCGCTTCGGGGAGCTGCGCCACCGTGTCGAGAAACAACTCATCGGCCCAGGCTTTGTAACGCGTCAAGGTTTGCGCGGAAGTCATGAGCATTCCTGTCGATAGATGGAGGGTGGCGCACCGAGGCGCGGCATGGGTCCGGCAACGCTACTACAGCGCCGCGGCCATGACCATGCCGGGGCGCGACCCCTCAGGGCTTTGCGCTTATTGCAGGGTCAGCTGCTCGCCGCGTTGCTGCTGCCACTCGTCATGGCTGGGCGCCGCGTCCTCGCCGTCCATGCGGTGAATGATCTCGAAGTAATCCTGCTTGAGCAGATCCTGCATGATCTGGCTGCGAGCCTTGACCCGTACCGCGTAGACGCTTTGCACATTCTGGTGGTCGAAGGCGCGCCATTGTTGCGGGCCTTTGAGCAGGCTGTAGCGGTGGTCTTCGAGGGCGTCGATCAGCTTTTCGCTGTCCAGGCTGGCGCTACGGCGCACGGCCTCGGCCCATTGCTGGACGATTGCATAAGCCGAAGCCGCGGCGCTGTCGGGGTACTCGCGATGCTGCTCGATATACTCGGCGACGAAGGCTTGGCCGCCCGGCGATTGCTCTTCGCTGGGCACTTGCCAGGTCCAGGCCTGGGTGCCGATCACCCCTTGCATGACCTTGGGCCCGGCCTGTTGGATCAGGCTCTTGCTCAGGTGCGGCACTATGATCTGCATGCGCTTATGCAGCCCCAGGTCGTGGGCCAGGCGCATGCTGTGCAGCAGATCCT
>CBIHQF010000331.1:0-5080 GCA_966211665.1 uncultured Pseudomonas sp.
TGCTGCTGGCCACCGGACAGGCCGAGGGCGGACTCGTGCAGGCGGTCCTTGACCTCATCCCACAGCGCCGCGCTTTTCAGCGCCCACTCCACCGCCTCGTCGAGCACGCGCTTCTGCTTGATGCCCTGGATACGCAGGCCGTAGACCACGTTCTCGTAGATGCTCTTGGGGAACGGGTTGGGCTTCTGGAACACCATGCCGACGCGGCGGCGCAGCTCGGCGACATCTTCGCCCTTGCGGTAGATGTTCTTGCCATCGAGGTTGATCTCGCCTTCCACCCGGCAGCCGTCGACCAGATCGTTCATCCGGTTGAAGGTGCGCAGCAGGGTCGACTTGCCGCAACCGGACGGACCGATAAAGGCGGTCACGCGCTCCCTGGGAATGCTTAGTTGAACATCGAACAACGCCTGCTTCTCGCCGTAGTACAGGTTCAAACCCGGTACTTCGATGGCGATGTTTTCGGCCGCCAGGTCGAAACTCTTTTTGTCGCGGCCCAGGGCGGAAATATCGATGCCGTGGGTGTGGGTTTCATGCTGCATGGGCTCACTCCGTTCGCAGCTGCAAGCTGCAAGCTATAAGCGGCAAGCCAGTCGCCGCGTGCTTCTACTTGAAGCTTGCGGCTTGCGGCTTGCGGCTGCTGTTAATGGTCCAACGCCTTGTACTTTTCGCGCAGGTGGTTGCGGATCATCACCGCACTGAAGTTCAGTACCACGATCACCAGCACCAGTAGCAACGCCGTGGCGTATACCAGGGGCCGTGCGGCCTCGACGTTGGGACTTTGGAAGCCGACGTCGTAGATATGGAAGCCCAGGTGCATGATCTTCTGGTCCAGGTGCAGATAGGGATAGTTGGCGTCGAGCGGCAGGCTCGGCGCCAGCTTGACCACGCCCACCAGCATCAGCGGCGCCACTTCGCCGGCGGCGCGGGCCACGGCGAGGATCAGGCCGGTCATCATCGCCGGGCTGGCCATCGGCAGCACCACGCGCCACAAGGTTTCGATCTTGGTCGCGCCCAGGGCCAGGGAACCTTCGCGCACCGCGCGGGGAATCCGCGACAGGCCTTCCTCGGTCGCGACTATCACCACCGGCAGGGTCAGGATCGCCAGGGTCAACGATGCCCAGAGCAGGCCCGGGGTGCCGAAGGTCGGCGCCGGCGCCGATTCCGGGAAGAACATGCGGTCCAGCGAGCCACCCAGCACATAGACGAAGAAGCCCAGGCCGAACACGCCGTAAACGATCGCCGGAACGCCGGCGAGGTTATTCACCGCGATGCGGATCACCCGGGTCAACGGCCCCTGCTTGGCGTATTCGCGCAGGTAGATGGCCGCGACCACGCCGAACGGAGTGACGATCACCGCCATGATCAAGGTCATCATGATGGTGCCGAAAATCGCCGGGAAGATGCCGCCCTCGGTGTTGGCCTCGCGCGGGTCGTCGCTGACGAATTCCCATAATTTGGCACCATAGAAGCGCAGCTTATCGAACATGCCCATGGCGTTGGGCTGGAAGGCCCGCACCACCTTGCCCAGGCTCAGGGTGACTTCGCGCCCGTCGACGGTTCTGACCGTCACGCTGTCGCGGTTGAACGCCTGATTGAGCGCGATCAACTGGTCTTCCAGCACCTTGTACTCGGCGTCCCACTTGGCCCGTTCGGCGTCCAAGTCGGCCTGCGCGGCGGCGTCCAGTTTGCCTTGCAACTCCAGCTTGCGGGTCTGCAGGCGCAGGCGTTCGAGCCCGGCGTTGATCCGGCCGATGTCCTTCTTCTCCAGACGCACCAGTTGCTCGTGCAGTTGTTCGACGCGCTCGAGACGCTCTTGCAGCGCCGGCCAGCTGGCATCGCCCTCGGCAACCAGCTCGCCGTTTTCCTTGACGCTGACCAGGTAGCCGTAGAAGTTGCCCCACTCGCGACGCTCGAAGGCCGTGAGGTTTTCCGGGGTGCGCTGGTTGCTCAGCCACTCGCCGACCACCCAGGTGAAATCCGCGCCATAGATATCGCGATTACCCACCTTGAACAGTTCGCGGGTCATGAACTCGTCGCCCTCGGCGCTCACCGGCAAGCCGGAAGCCGCCAAGCGGGCACGTGGTACCTCTTCGATCTGGGTGATTTCGCCGGCCATCACACGGGCTTCCTGGCCGGGCACCTGGTAATCGGCCTCGACGATATCCGCCGGCCAGAAATGGCCGAGGCCACGCACGGCGATCACCAGCATCAGCCCCAGGGTCATGATCACCGCGATGGAGACCGCGCCGGCGTTCATCCAGATCCACGGCGTACCGCTCTTGAACCAGGTCTTCAGGTTGTTCTGTTTCACGGACATCACACCTTCAATGAAATCTTGCATTCACCCCCCTCTCCCGCCTGCGGGAGAAGGGCTGGGGAAGAGGGTAGCGGCAAACCACCCTCACCCGCCCTGCGGGCACCCTCTCCCTAAGGGAGAAGGTCATCAGTTGGGCCTGCTACGCAGGCCATGTTTTACAGCGAAGCGTACTTGACGCGCAGACGCTGGCGCACCAGTTCTGCCAGGGTGTTCATGACGAAGGTGAAGCCCAGCAGCACCAGCGCGGAGAGGAATAGCACGCGGTAATGGGTGCCCCCCACTTCCGACTCGGGCATTTCCACCGCCACGTTGGCGGCCAGAGTGCGCAGGCCTTCGAAGATGCTCATGTCCATGATCGCGGTGTTGCCGGTGGCCATCAGTACGATCATGGTTTCGCCGACGGCGCGGCCCATGCCGATCATCACCGCCGAGAAGATCCCCGGGCTGGCGGTCAGGATCACCACGCGGGTCAGGGTCTGCCAGGGTGTGGCGCCGAGCGCCAGGGAGCCGAACGTCAGGCTCTTGGGCACGCTGAATACGGCGTCTTCGGCAATCGAATAAATCGTCGGGATCACCGCGAAGCCCATCGCCAGGCCGACCACCAGGGCGTTGCGCTGATCGTAAGGGATGCCCAAATCGTTGCTCAGCCATAGGCGCATATTGCCGTCGAACAGCCAGTTCTCCAGGTGCCCGCTCATGGCCAGCGAGGTGTAAGCGACCACCAGGATCACCGGGATCAGCAGCGCCGATTCCCAACCATCGGGTACGCTCAGGCGGATCGATTCGGGCAGGCAGCTCCAGGCATAAGCGGCCAGCAGGATACCGACCGGGGTGAAGATCAGCAGGCTGAAAATGCCCGGCAGATGCCCTTCCACGTAAGGCGCCAGAAACAAACCGGCGAAGAAGCCGAGGATCACCGTCGGTAGCGCCTCCATCAGCTCGATCACCGGCTTGACCTTGCGGCGCAGCGCCGGCGCCATGAAATAGGCGGTGTAGAGCGCGGCGGCGATGGCCAGCGGGGCGGCCAGGAGCATCGCGTAGAACGCCGCCTTGAGGGTGCCGAAGGCCAGTGGCGAGAGGCTCAGCTTGGGTTCGTTATCGGTGCTGGCGGAGGTCGACTGCCAGACGTGGCCAGGCGCATCGTAGTTTTCGTACCAGACCTTGCCCCATAACGAACTCCAGGAAATCTCCGGATGCGGGTTGTCGAGCAGCAAGCGCTGCAGTTGCCCATCGCTCTCGACCAGCAACCGATTGGCGCGCGGCGACAGGGCGGCCAGCACCTGGCCTTCGGCGATCGGCTCGACCAGCAAGGTGCGGTGCGCGGTGCTATGGAACACACCCAGGTTGCCCTTGGCATCCAGGGCCATGAAACCCTTGCGTCGCTCCTCAGGGAGGATCTGCACGATCGGACTGTCATCGAGCTGGAAGCCACGGATGGACTTGAGAACCGATTTGCCGTCCTCCTCGCGGACCATGAACCACTGCTGAATGCCGCCGCCGCTGTCGCCGATCATCAGCGAAATGCCGCCGAGCAAGGGGGTGGCGTTGCTGACTTCCAACTTGCCGTCATGGAGCAGCTTGTAACGGCCATTCAGCGAATTGCTGCGTAGGTCGAAGACATCGGCAGTGGCGCGACCGTTGATCACATACAGCCAGAGCTGGCGCGGATCGATGATCAAGGCTTTGATCGGCTCGGCGATCTGCGGCAGCGAAAGACGCTCTTCGCTGAGGGTGACTTCGCCGGTCATCAGGTTTTCTTCGCGACCCAGGCTCAGCACATGCAACTCGGTGCCGGTGGAGCCGGTCAGCATCAGGGTGCCGCCGTTCAGGCTCACGCCGACGTGATCCAACTCGCGGCCCTGCGTATCGAGAGCAATCGGCGCTTCGCCGAACGGGTACACGATACTCGGCGTGATGGTTTGCACATCGTTGGGGTAGCTGAGTTTGTAGACATGCTCGAATACCAGCACCTGGCCATTCGACAAGCCCAGGGCGACGCGATTGCTGCCCGGCTGATCGCGACCGACCGAAACGATCTGCGCATCCGCCGGGAGCGGCAGGCTAACGCTGCTCAGCGCCTGCATATTCTTGGCATCGAAGAATTGCACCTGGCCCCTTTGATCCAGACGCATCGCCATCTGGTTCTGTTCTTCCAGGGTCAGCAACAGCGGCGCGGCTGCCTCACTCAGCCAGGCGGCCTGCACCGGCTTGCGGCTTTCCAGGTCGGCGCCTTGGAACATCGGCAACACCACGTAGCCGAGGTAAAAGAAGATCAGGGTAATGGCGCCCAGCACCGCCAGGCCGCCGACCGACACGGCCCAACGCGCCAGGCGATCCTTGAACGCGCGAATACGCCGCTTGCGCTGCAAGGCCGGGGTGTTGAAATCCAGCCCGAAGGGCTTGCCCGGAGCGGTCATGGTTTCACTGGACAAATCATTCATAGGTAAGAGCGTCTCTGCGCGGCCATGAGCCCGTCATGATTAATGCTGTCGTTATACGAGCCGCCAACTCTAGCCGGACTTTATGACAAAAAAGTTACAACACTCGGACAAAGCAACGCCCACCTCTCGTAAACGAGGGCGGGCGTGCGACTGACTATAGGCATCCTGCCTGTGGCGGATTACTCCAGACCCAGTTCCTTGAGGGTTTTTGCAACCACCTTGCTCGGCAGCGGGATGTAACCGTCCTTCACCACCACTTCCTGACCTTGCTTGGACAGCACCAGCTTGACGAACTCTGCGTCCAGCGGGCTCAGCGGCTTGT
>CBIHQF010000332.1:0-5041 GCA_966211665.1 uncultured Pseudomonas sp.
TTTTTCGGCCGTTTTTGTGGGGACGCCTAGTCCTTGTCTTGCCTGCCTCGCCTACATTTTTCAACGGCCTGCTAAGGGCCCAAGCAAGCGGCAACACTTAATGGGTACATATTCTTCTTCATCGCCCCGATCGCCATGCACTTCGCCGCCAAGTGTGATAAAACGCCTGCCAGCCATGCAGATGGCCGAAACGTTCTCAGGGCGGGGTGTGATTCCCCACCGGCGGTAATGACGCGCAAGGCGTCTAGCCCGCGAGCGCTTGTCGCAGTCCTTGACGCTGCGACAAGGTCAGCAGACCCGGTGTGATTCCGGGGCCGACGGTTAAAGTCCGGATAAAGAGAGAGCGGGATTCCCTCCAGTAGGCCGTTGAAAAGCATAAGCGAGGCGACGCAGCTAGCTTTTCGACAGCCTGCCAGTGGCGCGGTTTGTCCGTGCCCGAGCAATCCCTATCGATCCGAAACGCCCTGTTTGTCTGCAAACAGGAGTGCGTATCTATGTCTTATGCTTTTCTTTCCGTGAGCGGGCGCTGGTGCCCGTGCGGCAAGTCGCGATCAGGGGAGGTCTGATGTTTACCGGAATTATCGAAGCGATTGGTAGCATCCGTGCGCTGAGCCCCAAGGGTGGCGATGTGCGGGTGTACGTGGAAACCGGCAAGCTCGATCTGGGCGACGTCAAGCTGGGCGACAGCATCGCGGTCAACGGCGTGTGCCTGACCGCCGTGGAGCTGCCGGGCGATGGCTTCTGGGCCGACGTCAGCCGCGAAACCCTGGCGCATACCGCCTTTATCAGCCTGAAGGCCGGCAGCAAGGTCAACCTGGAAAAGGCCCTGACCCCGACCAGCCGCCTCGGCGGCCACCTGGTCAGCGGCCATGTCGATGGCGTCGGCGAGGTCGTCAGTCGCGCCGACAATGCCCGCGCGGTGCAATTCAAGATCCGCGCGCCGCGCGAGCTGGCGAAATATATCGCGCACAAGGGCTCGATCACCGTCGACGGCACCAGCCTCACCGTCAATGCGGTGAATGGCACCGAATTCGAGCTGACCATAGTGCCGCACACCCTCGCCGAAACCATCATGGTCGACTACCGTCCGGGCAGCCAGGTCAACCTCGAAGTGGATCTGCTGGCGCGCTACCTGGAACGCCTGCTGCTCGGTGACAAGGCCGCCGAGCCGAGCGCCTCGGGCATGACCGAAAGTTTTCTGGCCGAACACGGCTACCTGAAGAAGTGAAGGAATTCGCCACATGGCACTCAATAGCATCGAAGAACTGATCGAAGACATCCGCCAGGGCAAGATGGTCATCCTGATGGACGACGAGGACCGCGAAAACGAAGGCGATCTGATCATCGCCTCCGAGTGCGTCAAGGCCGAACACATCAACTTCATGGCGCGTTTCGCCCGTGGTCTGATCTGCATGCCGATGACCCGCGAACGTTGCGAAACCCTCAAGCTGCCGCTGATGGCGCCGCGTAACGGTTCCGGCTTCGGCACCAAGTTCACCGTTTCCATCGAGGCCGCCGAAGGCGTGACCACCGGTATCTCCGCTGCCGACCGCGCGCGCACGGTGCAGGCCGCCGCCTCGAAAAGCGCCAAGGCCGAGGATATCGTCAGCCCCGGCCATATCTTCCCGCTGATGGCTCAGCCCGGCGGCGTGCTGGCGCGTGCCGGCCACACCGAAGCGGCCTGCGATCTGGCGCGCATGGGCGGTTTCGAGCCGAGCGGGGTGATCTGCGAAATCATGAACGACGACGGCACCATGGCCCGTCGCCCCGAGCTGGAAGAATTCGCCAAGGCCCATGACATCAAGATCGGCACCATCGCCGACCTGATCCACTACCGGCTGATCCACGAGCGTACGGTCGAGCGCGTCAGCGAGCAGGTTCTGGACAGCGAGCTGGGCCAGTTCAACCTGGTGACCTACCGCGATTCGGTGGAGAACGACGTGCATATGGCGCTGACCCTGGGCACCATCTGCGCCGAGGAATCGACCCTGGTGCGGGTGCACAACATGGACCCGTTGCGCGACCTGTTCATGGTCAACCAGCCGGGCCGTTGGAGCCTGCGCGCCGCGATGGCCCAGGTGGCCAAAGATGGCTGCGGCGTGGTGCTGCTGCTCGGCAATCCGCTGACCGGCCCGGATCTGCTCGCGCATCTGGAGCGGCAACTGGGCCACGAAGCAAAGGTCGTCAACCCGACCACCTACAGCACCGTCGGCGCCGGCTCGCAGATTCTGCGCGACCTCGGCGTGCGCAAGATGCGCCTGATGAGCTCGCCGATGAAGTTCAACGCGATATCCGGTTTCGACCTGGAGGTTGTAGAATACCTGCCCTCCGAATAAGCGGCCGACGGCTACCGCCTGCTCTTGCATGAGCAGACGGTGCCGGTGCCCGACGAGGGGCTGTCGCTTCAGTAAAGCCGCAAGCATTGCGGACGATTTTATTTTCAGGGTGCGCCCATTGCGCGCCCTGGCTCTTTAAACACTGTGAGAACACGCTATGACCCTGAAGACCATCGAAGGTACCTTTATCGCTCCCAAGGGCCGCTTCGCCCTGGTGGTTGGCCGCTTTAACAGCTTCGTCGTCGAAAGCCTGGTAAGCGGCGCCGTCGATGCCCTGGTGCGTCATGGCGTGAGCGAAGACGACATCACCATCATCCGTGCGCCGGGCGCCTTCGAAATTCCGCTGGTGGCGCAGAAAATCGCCCAGCGTGGCGAGTTCAACGCAATCATCGCCCTTGGCGCGGTGATTCGTGGCGGTACTCCGCACTTCGAATACGTCGCCGGCGAATGCACCAAGGGCCTGGCCCAGGTGTCCATGGAATTCGGCGTACCGGTGGCCTTCGGCGTGCTGACGGTGGACTCCATCGAACAGGCCATCGAGCGCTCCGGCACCAAGGCCGGCAACAAAGGCGCCGAAGCCGCGCTGTCCGCCCTGGAAATGGTCAGCCTGCTGGCGCAGTTGGAGGCCAAGTGAGCCAGAACGACGGTAAGCCGCAGGCGCCGAAAGGCCCCAGCGCCAAGACTCTCGCGCGCCGTCAGGCGCGTTCTCTGGCCATGCAGGCGCTGTATTCCTGGCACATGGCCGGGCAGCAGTTGAACGAGATCGAAGCGCAGTTTCGCGTCGACAACGATTTCTCCACGGTCGATGGCGCCTACTTCCATGAAATCCTGCATGGCGTGCCGCGGCAGAAGACTGAGATCGATGGCGCCTTCGAGCCTTTGCTCGACCGTCCGCTCGATGAAATCGACCCGGTCGAGCTGGCGATTCTGCGCCTGTCGACCTACGAGCTGCGCAACCGTATCGATATCCCTTATCGCGTGGTGATCAACGAGGGGATCGAGCTGGCCAAGGTGTTCGGCGCTACCGACGGGCACAAGTTCGTCAACGGCGTGCTGGACAAGCTGGCGCCGAAGTTGCGGGCCGATGAAGTTCGCGCCAACAAGCGCTAATGGCCATGTGCAGTCATCGCCGCAACGCTTTGCCACGGGTCGTCGTTTCTCTTGGGTGAGTTCGAGCTGATCCGTCACTACTTCGCCGCTGCGTCCTGCGCGCGGGCCGGCGAAGGCGTGGCCCTGGGCATTGGCGACGACTGCGCCTTGCTCGATCTGCCCGTTGGCGAACAATTGGCGGTATCCACCGATACCCTGGTGGAAGGCGTGCACTTTCCCGGCGATGCCGATCCGTTCCTGCTCGGTCAGCGTGCTCTGGCTGTATCGGCCAGCGATCTGGCCGCGATGGGCGCGACCCCCATCGGCTTTACCCTCGCCCTGACCTTGCCCAGTGCCGAGCCCAACTGGCTGCAAGCCTTTGCCGCCGGCCTGGATCGCATGGCGCAGCAATGCGCCCTGTGTTTGATCGGTGGCGACACCACCCGCGGGCCCCTGAGCCTGACCTTCACGGTCTTCGGCCGGGTGCCGTGGGGCCAGGCGCTGACCCGTTCGGGCGCGCAAGTCGGCGATCTGCTTTGTGTCGGCGGCGAGCTCGGCGATGCGGCGGCCGCCTTGCCGCTGGTATTGGGGCAGTGCCAGTTGCCAGCCGCGATAGCAGAGCCCTTGCTGGCGCGCTACTGGACGCCGCAACCGCAGCTTGATTTGGGCTTGGCGCTACGCGGCAAGGCCACGGCGGCGCTGGATATTTCCGACGGTCTACTCGCCGATTGCGGCCATATCGCGGCTGCTTCCGATCGCGCGTTGCGCATCGAGCAGGCGCGACTGCCGCTCTCCACCGCCTTGTTGGCCGCGTTCGGGCCGGTGGCGGCCGAGCGCTATGCCTTGAGCGGTGGCGATGACTACCGTTTGGCCTTTACCCTGCCGCCAATGCACCTGGCCGACTTGCAACGGGCCGGTTGGCCTGTTTGCGTGATCGGTCATGTCGCGGCCGGCAACGGTGTGCAATTGCTGAACGAAGCGGGTGTCAATATCGAGCAGCCCAGTAGCGGCTATCAACATTTTGGAAAGCCAAGTGACTGATCATCCCAACCAGGTTCCAGCCGAGTTCGTCCCGCCATCGGTATGGCGCAACCCCTGGCATTTCGTCGCCTTCGGCTTCGGCTCCGGTACGCTGCCGAAAGCGCCCGGCACCTGGGGCTCGCTGGTCGCGTTGCCGTTCGTGCCGCTGTGGCAAGCCCTGCCCGATTGGGGCTACTGGTTGATGCTCGGGATCACCATGCTGTTCGGCGTATGGCTGTGCGGCAAGGTCGCCGACGATCTGCGCGTGCACGACCATGAAGGCATCGTCTGGGACGAAATGGTCGGTATGTGGATCACCTTGTGGCTGGTGCCCGACGGTTGGGGCTGGTTGCTGCTAGGCTTTTTAATGTTCCGCCTGTTCGATGTCATCAAACCATGGCCGATCAGCTGGATCGACCGCCACGTGCACGGCGGTTTCGGCATCATGCTCGATGATGTGTTGGCCGGCGTATTCGCTTGGCTGGCCATGCAGGGCGTGGTTTGGTGGTGGCTGAATGGAGTCGCGGTCGCACTGGGTATCTAGGCGTGGAGAGGGTGGCTATGGCTCGATGGTGGTTCGCGGCGCTGCTGAGCGT
>CBIHQF010000333.1:0-5027 GCA_966211665.1 uncultured Pseudomonas sp.
AGACTGGCCGTATCGCCCGTCAAGCCTCCGGCGCAGTGCTGGTCACCGTCGACGACGACGTCGCCGTGCTGGTTGCCGTAACCGGCGCCAAGACCGCCGACCCGAGCAAAGGCTTTTTCCCGCTGTCGGTGCACTATCAGGAAAAAACTTACGCGGCCGGTAAGATCCCCGGCGGTTTCTTCAAGCGTGAAGCGCGCCCGAGCGAGAAAGAAACCCTGACCTCGCGCCTGATCGACCGTCCGATCCGTCCGCTGTTCCCGGAAGGTTTCCAGAACGAAGTGCAGGTCATCTGCACCGTGATTTCCACCAGCAAGAAGACCGATCCGGATATCGCCGCAATGATCGGCACCTCGGCTGCCCTGGCCATTTCCGGCATCCCGTTCAACGGCCCGATCGGTGCCGCCCGCGTGGCTTTCCACCCGGAAACCGGCTACCTGTTGAACCCGACTTACGAGCAGCTCAAGGCGTCCAGCCTGGACATGGTCGTAGCCGGTACCAAAGACGCCGTGCTGATGGTCGAATCCGAGGCCAAAGAGCTGACCGAGGACCAGATGCTGGGCGCCGTATTGTTCGCCCATGACGAATTTCAGGCCGTGATCCAGGCAGTCACCGAGCTGGCCGCCGAAGCCGCCAAGCCGACTTGGGACTGGCAGCCGAAAGCGGAAAACACCGCCCTGCTCAATGCCATCCGCAGCGAGTTCGGCGAGGCGATTTCCCAGGCTTACACCATCATCATCAAGCAGGACCGTTACGCGCGTCTGGGCGAGCTGAAAGATCAGGTTGTGGCCAAGTTCTCCGGTGAAGAAGGCCAGCCGTCCGCCGGCGAAGTGAAGGAAGCGTTCGGCGAGATCGAATACCGCACCGTGCGCGAGAACATCGTCAACGGCAAGCCGCGTATCGACGGCCGTGACACCCGCACCGTGCGCGGTCTGAACATCGAAGTCGGCGTACTGGCCAAGACCCACGGCTCGGCGCTGTTCACCCGTGGCGAAACCCAGGCCCTGGTGGTCGCCACCCTCGGCACCGCGCGGGATGCGCAGTTGCTCGACACCCTCGAAGGCGAGAAGAAAGACCCCTTCATGCTGCACTACAACTTCCCGCCGTACTCGGTGGGCGAGTGTGGTCGCATGGGCGCCACCGGTCGCCGCGAAATCGGCCACGGCCGTCTGGCCCGTCGTTCCGTTGCCGCCATGCTGCCGAGCGCCGATGAGTTCCCGTACACCATTCGTGTGGTTTCGGAAATCACCGAGTCGAACGGTTCCAGCTCCATGGCTTCGGTCTGCGGTGCCTCCCTCGCGCTGATGGACGCCGGTGTGCCGATGAAGGCGCCGGTAGCCGGTATCGCGATGGGTTTGGTTAAAGAAGGCGAGAAGTTCGCCGTTCTGACCGACATCCTCGGCGACGAAGATCACCTCGGCGACATGGACTTCAAGGTAGCCGGTACCGCCAAAGGCGTGACCGCGCTGCAGATGGACATCAAGATTCAGGGCATCACCGAGGAAATCATGGAAATCGCCCTGGGCCAGGCCCTGGAAGCGCGTCTGAACATCCTCGGCCAGATGAACCAGGTGATCGCCCAGTCGCGCAGCGAGCTGTCGGCCAACGCGCCGACCATGATCGCCATGAAGATCGATCAGGACAAGATTCGCGACGTGATCGGCAAAGGCGGCGCGACCATCCGTGCCATCTGCGAAGAAACCAAGGCGTCGATCGACATCGAAGACGACGGTTCGATCAAGATATTCGGCGAAACCAAGGATGCGGCCGAGGCCGCGCGTCAGCGCGTTCTGAGTATCACCGCGGAAGCCGAGATCGGCAAAATCTACGTCGGCAAGGTCGAGCGCATCGTCGATTTCGGCGCCTTCGTCAACATCCTGCCGGGCAAGGACGGTCTGGTGCATATCTCGATGCTCAGCGATCAGCGTGTCGAGAAGGTCACCGACGTGTTGAAAGAAGGTCAGGAAGTCAAAGTTCTGGTACTGGACGTGGACAACCGCGGCCGTATCAAGCTGTCGATCAAAGACGTAGCAGCAGCAGAAGCTTCGGGCGCTTAATCGCCCCTGGTTTCATGCTTGAGAAGAGGGCCCCTTGCGGGCCCTCTTTTTTTGCGTGGACAATAGCCCCCCGTATTCACTGGGCCGATGGTTCAGCCCATGCCCATCTGGAAGGCCATGCTTATGGACAAGACTATCTGCCGTTATCACCCGGCGCAGCCTGCGACCTGGCAATGCATCCCCTGCGAACGCAGTTTCGGCGATTGCTGCATTCCCTTGAATGCCGATGCGCCCGACGAGACCCCGGGCTGTCCGCTGTGCAACGGCCAGTTGCAGTTCCTCGGTGCGGCCAACACCGCTCAACCGTTCTGGGAGCGGATTCCCAAATTCTTCCTTTATGCACTGCAAACCGGGCCTTTGGCGTTCGCCGCGCTGCTGGCGGTGGCAGGCTTGTTCATGCCGCGCTCGATTATTCTTTGGGGCGCGCTGTTCAGTGTGGCGACCAAGTATTTCCATAGCGTGATCGAAGCCAGCAGCCAGGCGGACGGCCAGGCGCCGAGTCTGCTCAGCGCCTTCAACGGCGAAGGTTTCATGCTGTTCTTCAAGCAATTGGCGGTGTTTCTGATCGCCTTCGGCGCCCTGTGGCTGGCCGCGGATTTCAACAGCGAGGCGATCTATTGGGCGGTGAATATCGGCATTCTGCTGGTGCTGCCGGCCAGCATCATCCGCTTGGCCCTGGACAAGGAGTTGGGCTCGGCGCTGAGCCCCGAGCAGGTCGGCCAGGTGATAGGCGCGATGGGCTGGCGCTACCTGATTCTGTGCGCCTTTCTGTTCATCCTTTGGCAATCGCCGAGCTGGGTTACCTACATGCTTTCCAGCGGCCTGCCCCAGGTGGTGTTGATGCCGATCGCGACCTTCCTGTTCGCGTTTTTCGGCGTGGTGATGTGCGCCATGATGGGCTATGCGGTCTTTCAGTATCAGGGCGCCCTGGGCTATGTTATCGCCGACGAAAATGGTCAGGCGGCTTATCCGGCGTCCGAGTTCCAGCGCCGTCGCGCCCTGGCGCAAGCCGAGATCCGCCTCAAGGAAGGGCAGAGCGGCCAGGCCCTGGAAACCCTCGGCGCGGCGCTGCAACGCGATGCCGGCGACCTCAAGCTGAACGAGCGTTATCACCAGCTGCTGTTCGGCCTGCGCGACCGCGAGCGTTGCCTGCGCCACCTCGCCCACTACCTGCCACTGGCGGCCGGGCAGACCCCGCCATTGGCGGCCACTGCGCTGCTCAACGCGCGGCAGATGAAGGCCGACTACCTGCCGGACAACGCACTGGTCTGCGAACAGGTGGCCGAGGCTTTGCTTCATCGCCACAAAACTCGCGAAGCCCTGAGCCTGCTGCGTAACCTGCATCAGCGCTTTCCGGACTACCCGGACATTCCCCGTGCCTACCTGCTCGCCGCCCGTGGTTTCGCCGAAGGGCTCGGTCAGGTCGAGCCCGCGCAGAAGCTGCTGACCTTTATCCGCGCGCGTTATCCGCAATCGCCACTGCTCGCCGAAGTGAGTCGTTTGCAGGTCACCTTGAGCAAACTGGCCAGCCAGGCATGACGGCTTCGTGCAATTTGCCAGGGATATTTCCTCCGAGCATGCAAATTGCACGAGAAAAGCAGTTTGCATTGATCCTAACTGACTGATTTCTATTGGTTTATTTTTCTGGTTTGAGCTGGCATAGGGCTTGCGACTACTCCTGCGAGACTGCAGCTTGGATAGTTGCAGATTGTCTAGGATGTACAGGAGTCGATAACCATGAAAAAGCCAATCAGTCATTTTGTTGTTGCCGCAACGACCGCGACCGTCCTCGGGCTAGCGTTGGCAGGGAGTGCGTTTGCCGAAAGCGGCCAAGCCGTGCAGCCCGTCATGTTGGCTACCAATGACACCATGGACAAAGCCGGTGAAGTCGTATCCGACACTTGGATCACCAGCAAAGTGAAGTCGACTTTTTTGGCCGATGACAGCCTTAGCGGCATGGATATAAAGGTCGAGACCAATAAAGGTGTGGTGTCCCTTTCCGGTGTCGTCGACAGCGAGGCCGAGCGCGACTTGGCAATTTCCAAGGCCCGGGAAATCGAGGGCGTTACCGCAGTGTCGGCGGACGGCCTGAAAACCACCGAATGATTAAGTGCGCGCATGCACGCCACTCAACGATGAGGACAGGCATATGAATTCCGATGTGTTCAAAGGCAAATGGA
Organism: uncultured Pseudomonas sp.; assembly: GCA_966211665.1. Classification (GTDB taxonomy): domain Bacteria; phylum Pseudomonadota; class Gammaproteobacteria; order Pseudomonadales; family Pseudomonadaceae; genus Aquipseudomonas. The sequence continues at coordinate 4,235 of CBIHQF010000333.1, forward strand.
AACAGCTCACCGGTAACATCAAGGAGCGCTGGGGTAAGCTGACCGATGACGATTTGGACGTAGCCGAAGGTCACACCGAACATTTGGTGGGTAAGCTGCAGGAGCGTTACGGTTGGAGCAAGGAAAAGGCCGAGGAAGAAGTGAACGACTTCAGCAATAAGCTCTAATAGGCCGTTTTTAACGCCGCGTCATGCAAAAGCCCCTATGCCTAGGGGCTTTTTGCATTCAGCGGCGCAGGTGTTGCCGGTACAGGCTCAATTGCTCGGTCTGTTCGGCTTGCGGGTAGGCGCTGGTCAAGAACTGCGCCAGTTCGCTGAGGCCGGGAAAGTCCTCCTGTTTGCCCAGCAGCTTGGCCAGCTGCAGGGTCAGGGCGGGTAGGCTGGCAGGGCGTTGGCCGGTCTGGCTGAGCCGGCGCCAGGCGCTCAGGGCCAAGGGCGCTTGGCTCGCGCGCAGCAGTCGCTGCAACAGGTGCAATTGCACGGCCGGATGCTGCAGCACGCGGTGCTGGGCATTGCCGCTGTCCTGCGCCAGACGCTGCAGTAACGGCAGGTTGGCCGGTTGCTCCGGCAGTTTGAACAGTTGCTGCAGCACGGCGCTCAGCAGCGCTTTGTCCTGGCGATTGAGGGCCAACGGGTACAGCCGCTCCAGCAGCGCCAGGCGGGCGGGATAGCGTTCCAGCATGGCGAGCCCGCGGCTGGCGGCCTGTTCGAGGGAGAAGGCGCCGATCAATTGATCCAAACCCGCGAGTTCGCGTTTGAAAGGCGCCTCAGGGTCTTCCTTGTGCAAATAGGCT
>CBIHQF010000334.1:0-5020 GCA_966211665.1 uncultured Pseudomonas sp.
TCGAAGAAGGTGTGGTGGCGCGCGGTGTAGCCGACGTTTTCCAGGTCGTTGTGCTTGCCGCCGGCGCGCACGCATTTCTGGCTGGTAGCGGCGCGGGTATAGGCGCGCTTTTCCAGGCCGAGGAAGCAGTCTTTGAACTGGTTCATTCCAGCATTGGTGAACAGCAGCGTCGGGTCGTTGCCCGGAATCAGGGAGCTGGAAGCGACACGGGTGTGCCCCTTCTCTTCGAAGAAGCTGAGGAAGGCTTCACGGATTTCTGCGCTTTTCATAGGATCATCCACGGAAACAGGCGGCCACGGCAAAGGGCCGCATTATATCGGGCCTGCGCCATGGGGCTAGTGCCTTTATCGATAGATGGGGCTATGCGTGCAAGCGACTTGCCGCACGGGCGTTGTAGCGCGCCTTATTTCAGCAGCCAGGCTGATCGCCAGCCGCGTAGGTTGGGTTAGCGGCAATCGGCATGCCCTTTGCCGCACCGCGATGCAAGTAGCCGCGTAACCCAACAACCGTATCCATCGCCATGGCGGGTTACGCCGCCCGCAAATAGATGGCTTACCTGAAGCCCCGTTGGCGGCTAACCCGCCCTACGGGCCTACGGTCCGGCTCAACGCCCCGCAAATGCGGCGAAGGCCTCGAGCACCCGACCGATATCGTCGGCGCTGACGTCCATATGGGTGACCATGCGCAAACGCGGTGCGGCTATCAGCTTGATTCCACGCTCGGCGCAGAAGGCTTTCAACGCGCCGGCGCGGTCACCGACCTGGGCATAGACCATATTGCTCTGCACCGGCTCGACGGTGTAACCCAGCTCGCGCAAACCGCTGGCCAGGCACTCGGCGTTGGCGTGATCGTCGGCCAGCCGCGCCACCTGATGCTGCAACGCATAGAGACCGGCAGCGGCCAGCACACCGGCCTGGCGCATGCCGCCGCCGACCATCTTGCGCAGACGCCGCGCCCTGTCGATCAGCTCGGCGCTGCCGCACAGCACCGAGCCCACGGGCGCGCCCAGGCCTTTGGACAGGCACACCGAAACCGAGTCGAAATACTGGGTGATCTGCCGTGCCGCCCCCCCCTGCTTGACCGCCGCGTTGTACAAGCGCGCGCCGTCGAGATGCAGCGCCAGGCCATGTTTGTCGGTCATTTCGCGAGCGGCTGCCAGGTAGCTCAACGGCAGTACCTTGCCCTGCATGGTGTTCTCCAGCGCCAGCAGCCGGGTACGGGCGAAGTGGAAATCGTCCTGCTTGATCGCCGCCGCGACTTTATCCAGATCCAGCGAGCCGTCGGCTTCGCCTTCGATCGGCTGCGGCTGGATCGAGCCGAGCACGGCGGCGCCGCCACCTTCGTATTTATAGGTGTGGGCCTGCTGACCGACGATGTATTCGTCGCCGCGCTGACAATGGGCCATCAACCCGAGCAGGTTGCTCATGGTCCCGGTGGGCACGAACAAACCCGCGGCAAGGCCCAGTTCGCCGGCCAGGTACTTCTCCAGGCGATTGACCGTGGGGTCCTCGCCATAAACGTCGTCGCCCAGCTCGGCCGCGAGCATGGCCTCGCGCATGCCGGGGGTCGGCTGGGTGACGGTGTCGCTGCGCAGGTCGATAACGGGCATGGTGCGGTTTTCCTTAACATCACGAAAAGCCCGATGCTAGAACGCCGCGGATAAGCGAACAAGGTACAGATAAGGGCAACGACAGCAGGACAGATGGGCCGGGCATGGATAACAACGATCCCGGATTGCGCTGACGCTTATTCGGGCTACGGGTTAACGCCGAGCCGTAGCCGGATGCAATCCGGGGAAAAGATTGTGCGACTAACACCGCTTCCCGGATTGCATTGGGCTACAGGTTTGGGGTTACGCCAACTCAACATCCTCGGCCGGGACGATAAGGATGCCGGCGCGCAAGCCGTTCTTTACTTTGGGATTGGGGAAGATGATCCGCGCGCCCGGCTCGTCCACCACCCAACGGGTGCCGGCGAGGTCTTCGGCGAGCAGGTAGCCGACCGGCAATTCGCTGAAGTTCTCGATATCGGCCGGCAGGTGCAGTTGGAATTCGTCGCTGCGCTTGATGATCTCGCGCGCCACGGCGAACAGTTGCATATCGCCGAGGCCGTTGCCCGTTTTCTTCTCGTTGGTGACTGTAGTTTCCTGCCCGTCGGCTTCGCGGCCTTCGACAAGGTCGCGCAGCCGTTGCTCGAGCTGGTCCAGATTGACCGATTCGTTCTGCCCGAACGGCCGCGCCTTGCCCAGTTCCAGGGTGAAGGCTTCGGCGCCCAATTGGGAGTAGGTGTAGGCGCTGAAGGTGATCGAGCTTTTATTGTGCAGCAGCACCGCCTCAATACCCGCCGCTTGCAGGCGCGCCAGCTCGCGCTGACTGCGCGGGCGGCCTTCCTGCCAGGGGTAGAGGGCGAATTGCTCGATCTTCGACGCGCGGATGGCGGTGTGCAGGTCATAATGCAGCCGGGTGCGTCCCGGCTTGCTGAAGAAGGTCGCGGCCAGGTGCTCGAGATCGCAGGCGCGGATCGCCTCGACGCCGGTGTATTGTTCGTGCCGGCCGTTGAACAGACGGTTGATGTCCTGCTCCAGGTAACGCTCGCCACGGCGCATGGCGTCGGGATTGCCGAACAGGAAAAGAATCCGCGCGCGCGGCTTCAACTCGTTGCGGGCGATGCCGCGCAGCAAGCGGTCGAGCAATTCGATCGGCGCGGTCTCATTGCCGTGGATGCCCGCGGACAGCAGCAAATCCAGGCCATTATCGAGCCCCTCCGGCGGGGTGATTTCCAATGCGCCTTCGGCCAACCAGCGCAATCGCGCGCCCTCGGAAGTCAGCTGAATCTTCGCTGCCGGCTCATAGCCGGCCAGGGTCAGTTCGAGCAGTTTGCCGAGAGCGAGCATAGGGATTACCTCAATCGTGGTTGCAGTCTGGGCCGTGGATGTGTTCGTCGTCGCCGGCCTCGGCCGGTTCCATTTCCAATTCCAAGCTGACCAGGTTGGTGGCCAGCGGACGCAGCAACAGATTGGCGTACTCGGTATCGCCCTCCTCCACATCCACGCCGATCATCAGCTGATTGTTGCCAACCTGCTGGAACCATAGCTCCTTGCCCTGCCAGATCACGGCAAAGCGGGTGCAGGAGGTTTCCAACTGGGTGCCATCTTCATCTTCAAGAATGAGTTGCAGGGCGTCGCTCATAACATCTCCACAGCTTTGGACGTAGGGTGGATCGCGCTTTATCGATCCACCATGGCGAGAAAGTGGTGGATATAAAAGGCGACATCAACCCTACGACCTTGCCGCTTAGGCTAATTGGAAGGGATAAACCGCGCCTAGTTTAAGGATCTGCGTCAATTCATCCAATGCCGTGCGGCATTCGGTCAGCAATTGAGGATCGGCCAGATCGCTTTCACTGAGACGGTCGCGGTAATGCTTATCGACCCAGACATTCAACGTATCGTACAGACTTGGCGTCATGATGACCCCAGGGTTGATCGCTTCCAGCTCGTGCTCCTTGAGCGCCACACGCAGACGCAGGCCATTTTGCATGCTCTGTTTAAGGTCGAATACCTTCACTTGCTTGATAGGACCCCTACCTTCGGTCAGACGTTGCAAGTAATTCCAGACATTGCCGTTATTGCGGCACTCCTCCGGCACGATCAGCAGCATGCTGCCGTCGCCACGGCTGAGCAGTTGGCTGTTGAACAGGTAGGACTTGACCGCATCTTCGACCGTCACCGCCTCGCGCGGCACGCAGACCGCCTTGAACTCGCCGCCACGCCGCGCCAGCTTGTCGCTCAGCTCCGCCAGCACCTTGTCGGTATCGAGGAAGGCATCCTGGTGATAGAACAGCACTTCGCCGTTGCCCACCGCGATCACATCGTTGTGGAACACGCCCTGATCGATCACCGCCGGGTTCTGCTGAGCGTAGACCACACCCTCGTCGCTCAAACCATGCAAACGCGCCACGGCCTGCGAGGCTTCCAGAGTCTGCCGCGCCGGATAGCGCTGCGGCTCGGGGAAGCGGCTGTCGAAAGCGCTACGGCCGAACACGAAGAACTCCACACCGGCATCGCCGTAGCCTTTGCAGAAGCGCGTGTGGTTGGCCGCGCCCTCGTCGCCGAACTGGCCGACCGCGGGCAAAGCCGCGTGGTGAGCGAAGTGCCGCTCGTTGGCGAACATGGCGCCGAGCACGCGGCTGGTGGTCGGGTGTTCGATGGAGCGGTGGAACTTGCAATTGAGATTGGCGGCGGTGAAATGCACGCGCCCGTCCGCGGTGTCGGCGCTGGGGCTGACGGTGCAGGCGTTGGCCGTCCACATGCTCGACGCCGAGCAGCTCGCAACCAGCAACGGCATGGCCTGTTTCGCGGCTTTTTCGATCACCTGGGCGTCAGTGCCGCTGAAGCCGATGCTGCGCAGCACGGCGACGTTGGGGCGTTCCTGCGGGGCCAGCACGCCTTGTTTGAAGCCCATTTCCATCAGCGCCTTCATTTTCGCCAGGCCCTGCTTGGCGGCTTCTTTCGGGCTGGATACGGCCTGGCTGTTGCTCTGCGAAGCGACGTTGCCGTAGGACAGGCCACCGTAGTTGTGGGTCGGCCCGACCAGACCGTCGAAGTTCATCTCAAAGGCATTGCTCATCGATTGATCGTTCACAGATTTACTCCCGGAGTCAGGGTGGCGGGCAGGCTCAGGCTTTCACATTCCAACGAGGCGACCGGATAGGCGCAATAATCGGCCGCGTAATAGGCGCTGGCGCGGTGGTTGCCGGAGGCGCCGATACCGCCGAACGGCGCGCTGCTGGCTGCGCCGGTCAGCTGTTTGTTCCAGTTGACGATGCCGGCGCGGCTGTACAGCCAGAACTGCTCGTAGCGCGCCCTGGAATCGGACAGCAAACCCGCGGCCAGGCCGAACCGGGTGTTGTTGGCCTCGTCGATGGCGGCGTCGAAGTCGACGTAACGGACCACCTGCAGCAAGGGCCCGAAGAATTCCTCGTCCGCCCTATCGGTCAAATCGCTGACATCGATGATGCC
>CBIHQF010000335.1:0-5017 GCA_966211665.1 uncultured Pseudomonas sp.
CAGTCCCAGGCTGGAACGGTATTGCTGCTGCTTGGCACGGAATTCGGCCTGTTCCTGTTGTTTCTGAATCAACTGCTCGCGCAAGGTGCGCTGTTCACTGTGCAAGCGTTGTTGGCGCGATTCATAGAGCGCGCGCTCATCCTCGGCCAGTTGCGGCGATTGCTGGATGATCTCCTGCGACAATGCCAGCGGTTTGCCCTCGGCCTCGGCAGTCAAGCGTTCTATCTGCGCGAGCAAGGCCAGGCGGTCGACTTCCGACTCTTCCTGATTGGAGCGAAAGCGCGTGCTGTCCAGGCGCAACAGGGTATCGCCCTTGTTCACCACCTGGCCCTCACGGACGAAAATTTCCGCGACTATGCCGCCCTCAAGGTTCTGGATCGTCTGGATCTTGCTGGAGGGGATCGCTTTGCCCTCGCCGGTGGTGACTTCTTCCAGCACCGCGTAGTTGGCCCAGGTCAGCGCCACGATCAGCAGCAGGCCGGCAATCCACACGGTGAAGCGGGCGATCCAGGGCGAGTCTTCGAGTATCGCGCCTTCGAGTTCCGGCATGTACTCGGTATCCTGCTTGCCGCGGCCGATGCCGGCGGCGTAAACCCAGAGCTTATGCAGCATGGCTCGGCTCCAGATAGGCGGGTGAGTAGTGAAAGGGCGTCAGGTTCATATGGCCGCCGGACCGATTTTGCCTTTGCGCAGCGCTTCGATGACCGCGGCCTTGGGGCCGTCGGCAACCACATGGCCGTTGTCCAGCACGATCAACCGTTCCACCAGGCTGAGCATCGACATGCGATGGGTGATCAGCAGCAGCGTCTTGCCCTGGGACCAGGTCAGCAGGTGGCTGCGCAGGGCTTCCTCGCTGCTGTTGTCCATGGCGCTGGTGGGTTCGTCGAGCAGCAGGATCGGCGGGTCGAGCAGCAACGCCCGGGCCATCTGCACCAGTTGGCGTTGGCCGCCCGAGAGCAGTTGGCCGCGCTCGCCAACCGGCCGGTCGAATCCCAATGGATGCTGGCGCGCCAGTTCCAGCGCGCCGGTCAACTGGGCGACTTCGAGCATGCGTTCGTCGCTGATGTAGTGGGCGCCCAGGGTCAGGTTGTCGCGCAGGCTGCCCGCCAACAGCGGCATGTCATGGGAGACATAGCCGATCTGGCTGCGCAGGTCGGCGACATCGATCTGCCGCAGCTCCAGTCCATCGAACATGATCTGCCCTTCGCTCGGGGTATACAGCCCCGCGAGCAGGCGTGCCAGGGTGCTCTTGCCCGAGCCGCTGCGGCCGATGATCGCGACCCGCTCGCCGGGTTTTATATGCAGGCTGATGTTGCGCAGCGAGGGGCTGCTGAGGCCCGGGTAGGTGAAGCTGAGCTGGTGGATATCCAGCGCGCCATTGAGGTGGCTGCGCTCCAGTGGTCGCTGGTGTTCCGGACGCTCCTGTGGCAACGCCATCAGCGCGTCGGTGCTTTTCATGGTCAGACGCGCCTGCTGCAAGCGGGTGATCAGGCTGGCGATCTGCCCGAGCGGCGAAAGCACCCGGCTGCCGAGCATGTAGCAGGCGACCAGGGCGCCGACGCTGAGGTCGCCGGCGATGATGCTGTACACCCCGGCGACGATTATCGACATGCCGGACAATTGCTGGAGGAACAGGGTGCCGTTCATCGCCACCGCAGAAAGCAGGCGGGCGTGGCTGTCCAGGCGGGTGAGGGCGCCGTGGGTGGTCTCCCAGCGATGCTGACGTTCACTTTCGGCGCCTGAGATTTTCAATGTTTCCAGGCCGCCGAGGGTTTCGATCAGCAGGGCCTGGCGTTCTGCGGCCAGGCTCAGGCTCTTCTGTACGGTGTCGCGCAGGCGCGTCTGAATGATAAAGGCGAACAGCGCGGTAAGCGGGAAGGCAAGCAGGGGGATCAGCACCAGCCAGCCACCGATCAGGCCGATGACCATGATGATCAGCAGCGCGAAGGGCAGGTCGATCAGGCTGGTCAGGGTGACGGCGGTGAGAAAGTCGCGCAGGCCCTGGAAGTCGTGAATGCTCTGGGCGAAGCCACCGACGGTCGCGGGGCGGGCGGTCATGGTCATGCCGGTAATGCGTTCGAACAGGGTGGCGGACAGCACCATGTCGGTTTTCTTGCCGGCGGTGTCCAGCAGATAGGCGCGCATTACGCGCAGCAACAACTCGAAAGAAGTGCCGATAAACAGGCCGATGGCCAATACCCAGAGCGTGGCGGTGGCCTGGTTGGGCACCACGCGGTCGTAGGTCTGCATGACGAACAGCGGCACCATAAGGCCGAGCGTGTTGACCAGGAAGGTCGCCAGCATTGCATCGGCATACAACCCACGGGACAGTTTCAGGGTGTCGCGGAACCAGGCATGTACCCGCGGAATCAGCGGATTGCGCGCTTGTTCCAGCTCATGGCGCGGACGGGCGAAAAAGGCTTCGCCACTATATGCCTCGTTTAATTCCTCAATGGACAGCCATTGCTCGCCACCATCGCTCTCGCTGGGCAGAATCAGCGCTTTGCCATCCTCGCCCCATTTGCTCAGCACCGCGCAGCGCCCTTGTTTGAGTAACAGCAGTACCGGCAGGTTGAGTGGGGAAATCGATTTCAGCTCGCGTTTCAATACGCGCCCTTGCAGGCCCGCCCGCGCCGCTGCGCGGGGCAGCAAGGCTCGGGTGAGACGCTGCTCGGGCATCGGCAGACCTGCACTCAAGCTACCTCGACTGGCGATATGGTCGTGCTGTTTGCACAGAATCAGCAGGCCGTCCAGCAACGGATCGTCGTGGCTCAGCCTCGGGTCCGTTGAGGGGGCTAGCTGCTCCATCGTCGTCAATTTCGGCACTCCTGGGCGGGGGTTATGGCATGTCCGGCAAGCGGGCTTCGCTCTGCACATCGGAGAGCGCAGTGGCTGCCGCTGGCAGCAGGATGTTTTTCTTCTGCAGCAGATCGCCGGTGGCGGCTAGCACGCGGTACATCGAGTACTCCTCGGTGTAGCGCACTTCGGTGTAGCGGCGGTTGGCGGTGAACAGCTCGTTTTCACTGTCCAGCAGGTCGAGCAGGGTGCGTTGGCCCAGGCTGAACTGCTGCTGATAGGCCTCGCGCACCCGTGTGGTGTAGTCGGCATAGTCGCGTGCCTTGGGGGTTTGCAGGCGGGCGTTGTCCATCGCGTTCCAGGCCAGGGTGAGGTTTTCGTTCAGCTGGCGCAGAGCGTTGTTGCGAATATCCAGGGCTTGATTGATCTGGTGCGCAGAGGAGCGCAGACGGGCTTTGTCCCGCGTGCCGTTGAACAGGTTGTAGTTCATCACCACAGCTGCGCGCCAGTTGTTGTTATGGCCGGGCATGCCGGAAACGTTGTCGTTGGCGGAGGTCGCCAGTTCGGCATCGAAACGCGGGTAGAACGGCGATTTGGCAATCTCGTATTGCTCCTGCGCCGCCTGCACGTCCGCCTGGGCGGACTTCAGGTAAGGGTTGTTCGCCACCACCCTTTGCTGGGCTTCGAGCAGGTTGGCGGGCAGCTCGCCTCTCAGCGACGCTGGCGTTTCCAGCTCGTCGGGCTGACGGCCGACGACGCTGATGAAGTTGGCCACGGCGTCAGCCAGATTGACCTGTTCGGTGTACAGATTGTTCTCCGCCAGCGCGCGGCGAGCCTCGGACTGATCGCCATCGGCAGTGCTACCCACGCCTTGCTGGCTGCGTAGACCGATCTGGTCGTTGATGCGCAGGTGGACCTGCAGATTGTTTTGCGCCAGTGCCACCATTTCCCGGCGTTTGAGCACGTCCAGATAAACCTGCACGGTCTGCAGCGCCAGGCTCTCCGCGCTGCCCAACACGCGATAGGCGCGGGCGTTGACCACCGCTTCGGTGCGGTCGACCTCATTCGGCGTGTTGAAGCCATCGAACAGCATCTGCCGCAAGCGCAGCTCTGCGTTACCCGCGTTGAGGGTTTCCGTGTGGTGGTCGCCGAGTGCGCGGGTGGTTGGGCTGTCGGTGTATTCCCGGCCATAGCCGAGTAGGAGGTCGACGCTTGGCAGATAACCGCCCTTGGCCATATTGACTTCTTCGTCAGCGCTCAGGCGGCTGTTGATATCGGCTCGCAACTCGGGATGGTTATCCAGGGTGCTTTGGATGGCTTCGGTCAAGTCCATTGCCTGTAGCTGCGAGCAAGTCATGGCCATCAGAACCGCGCTCGCGAGCCGGGTCAGTTTGCGCATTGTCGTTCCCCCCGTTGGTGATGAAATTGCCTTGGTTGTTCGATTGATAAAACTAATAGTTTTGAATGGTTAGAAAATGGGCGGCGTATTGCTTGCCAGCATGCGGTGTCACCCATGCTCAATCCAAAAATCCTGATCGAATCTTTTGAATGGCCCATCGCTATCGCATGGTAGCCCCCGTAATACGGTGCATTCATTGATTCTGGTCAGTGTCTTGGAATTTGCGCGACGTAATCTGAAGGCATCTGAAGCAGGTCGGCGTTGTGCAGCGCAGGCCTCACTTCTCGATGGCTCGAATTTGATTTAGATAGAAATAATCTATTGATTATCGAATTTTGATACTGAAATGCCAGTAGAAAAAAGTTGTGTATCAAGACCCCCTTCAGGTGCTCAGTCACCAGTTGATTTGGAGAGAGATATGGCCACGTTGATCGGTACCGTCAGACAAGTTGTGGGTGAAGTATTCGCTGTCGCTGAGGATGGCGGGCGCCGCTCCCTTTCCGCAGGCGACGCCGTATTTGCCGGTGAACATATCCTTACCGCCAATGGCGCTGCGGTCGGCATCGACCTGGTCCGGGGCGGTGAGCTCACTCTTGGCCGCGAGACCGACTTCCTGCTAACCGAACAACTGTTGGCGGACGCCCGGGGCGTCGAGATGCCAGCAGCGCCGAAGGCTGCTGCGCTGGTGGATGTGCAAGCGTTGCAACAAGCCATCGCCGCCGGAGAGGATCCGACCCAGAGTGGGCCAGCGCCTGCGGCGGGACCAGGAGCAGGCGGGGCTGGTGCTGCTGGTGCTGCGGGCGGCGGTCATTCGTTCGTGAT
>CBIHQF010000336.1:0-5014 GCA_966211665.1 uncultured Pseudomonas sp.
TGACTCTAGCTCGCTCAGCCTTGTATCCAGCGCGCTCATAAGAAAGAGAACCTCAAATGCCCGTACCTGATTTATTCGCCGAAGGTCTGGCCCGCGGCTGGAAAACCCATAATGGTTCGCGGCTCGACAGCGACCTGACCCTGGAAGCTGACGTCGCCATCGTCGGCAGCGGCGCGGGCGGCGGCACCACGGCGGAAATCCTCAGCGCCGCCGGCTTCAAGGTGCTGCTGATCGAAGAAGGCCCGCTGAAGACCAGCAGCGACTTCAAGATGCTCGAGCATAAGGCCTACGCCAGCCTCTACCAGGAAGGCATCGGCCGCATGAGCAAGGACGGCGCCATCACCATCATGCAGGGCCGCGCGGTGGGCGGCACCACCTTGATCAACTGGACTTCGAGTTTTCGAACCCCGGCGCCGACGCTGGAGCATTGGGCGCGCGAGCATGGCGTGCAAGGCCATGGACCGGATGAAATGGCGCCCTGGTTCGAGCGCATGGAACAGCGTTTGGGCGTGGCGCCCTGGGCGGTGCCGCCGAACGCCAACAACCAGGTGATCCGCAGCGGCTGCGACAAGCTCGGCTACAGCTCCCAGGTGATCCCACGCAACGTGCGCGGCTGCTGGAACCTCGGCTACTGCGGCATGGGCTGCCCGACCAACGCCAAGCAGTCGATGCTGGTCACGACCATTCCGGCGACCTTGGAAAAAGGCGGCGAACTGCTGTATCTGGCGCGTGCCGAGCGTTTGCTGCTCGACGGCGAGCGGGTCAGCGGCATCGAATGCCTGGGCATGGACGAACGCAGCGTGGCGCCCAACGGCCGCAAGATTCTGGTCAAGGCCAAGCACTACGTGCTGTCCGGCGGCGGCATCAACACCCCCGGCCTGCTGCTGCGCTCGAACGCCCCCGATCCGCACCAGCGCACCGGCAAGCGCACTTACCTGCATCTGGTGAATTTCTCCGCCGCGCAGTTCGAACAGGTGATCAACCCCTTCTACGGCGCGCCCCAGTCGATCTACTCCGACCACTTCCAGTGGGACGACGGCACCGCCGGGCGCATGTCCTACAAGCTGGAAGTCCCGCCGCTGCACCCGGCGCTGGCCGCGACCCTGCTCGGCCGCTTCGGCCTCGACAATGCTCTACGCATGGAGCAGTTGCCGCACACCAACGTGATGTTGGCCCTGTTGCGCGACGGCTTCCACCCGGACAGCGCCGAGGGCAGGGTCGAACTACGCGGCGACGGCAGCCCGGTGCTCGACTACCGGATGACCGACTACGCCTGGGACGGCGTGCGCCGGGCTTTCCACAGCATGGCCGAAATCCAGTTCGCCGCCGGGGCCAAGGCGGTGTTGCCGCTGCATGCCAACGCCGGCTATGCGAAAACCCCGGCCGAGGCCAAGCGCCTGATCGACGGCCTCAGCCTGGAAATCTACCGCACCCGCCTGGGCAGCGCCCACGTGATGGGCGGCTGCGCCATGGGCGAGGATCCGCGTCAGGCGGTGACCGACAGCCTCGGCCGACATCATCAGCTGAGCAACCTGTCGATCCACGACGGCTCGCTGTTCCCCACCAGCATCGGCGCCAACCCGCAGCTGTCGATCTACGGCCTGACCGCGAAGCTGGCGACCCGCCTGGCCGAGCGGCTCTCCACTTGAAACCGTCACATAGGAACCCTTGCATGGCGCCCAAAATCATTTCAGGCCTGCTCATAACCGCCGGCATCATCCACCTGCTGCCGCTCAGCGGCGTGCTCGGTGCCGAGCGCTTGGCGGCGCTTTATGGTTTGTCCTTCCAGGAGCCCAACCTGTTGCTGCTGATGCGCAGCCGCGCCCTGCTGTTCGGCCTGCTCGGCGCCTTTATGGCCTATGCCGCCTGGCGCCCGGCGCTGCAACCCCTCGCCCTGTTCGGCGGGCTGGTCAGCGTACTCGGCTTTCTGCTGCTGGCCTGGAGCGGCCCCGGTTATAACGAAGCTCTGCGCCGTGTGGTGATCGCCGACTGGGTAGCCTTGGCCTGTCTGGCGCTGGCGGCGCTGTTGTACCTGATAGCCCGCCACAAAACCTGAGTCGCTCGCCGACTTGGCCCCAAGGGGATCGCTGCGCTACCATCCGACTCCCAACGGACTCGCCAGGACATTGCGATGAATCGAGTGTTATACCCCGGCACCTTCGACCCCATCACCAAGGGCCACGGCGATCTGGTCGAGCGCGCTTCGCGCCTGTTCGATAGCGTGATCATCGCCGTCGCCGCCAGCCCGAAGAAGAACCCGCTGTTCACACTGGAACAGCGCGTGGCACTGGCGCGCGAAGTGACCAAGCACCTGCCGAATGTCGAAGTGATGGGGTTTTCCACCCTGCTCGCGCATTTCGCCAAGGAACAAGGCGCCAATGTGCTGCTGCGCGGCCTGCGCGCGGTGTCGGACTTCGAATACGAATTCCAGTTGGCCAATATGAACCGCCAACTGGCGCCGGATGTGGAAAGCCTGTTCCTCACACCGTCGGAAAAATACTCCTTCATCTCTTCGACCCTGGTGCGAGAAATCGCGGCTTTGGGCGGCGATATCTCGAAGTTCGTCCACCCCGCCGTGGGCGCGGCCTTGGCCGAACGCTTCAAGCAGTAACCCGTAGCTCCCGACGCAAGCCACGTGCATGCGCGGCGTCAATGCGGCACAATTCGCCGCATTGTCTTTGCGCGTTTCCCAACGCTGCGATCGCGGTCGCAGCAGGAGTGGTTATTTCATGTCCCTGATCATCACCGACGACTGCATCAATTGCGACGTCTGCGAGCCCGAGTGCCCGAACGCCGCGATCTCTCAGGGGGAAGAGATCTATGTGATCGACCCCAACCTGTGCACCGAATGCGTCGGCCACTACGATGAGCCGCAGTGCCAGCAGGTCTGCCCGGTCGACTGCATCCCCCTCGACGAGAACCATGTCGAGAGCAAGGATGAGTTGATGGAGAAATATCTGATCATCACCGGCAAGGCTTAGGGTCTGTTGCCGTTTCAGCGCAAGCCGCGATGAAACGGCAACAGACCCTAGCAGGCCGCTGAAAAACCACCTACGTTTTCAACAACCTGCTAGCGCCCAGCCGCACAATCACCGGCACGGGATGCCGGCACGCCATCAGGAAAATACGCGCAATCGCGAGAAAGGATTGCGCACGGCGGGGTCAGGCTCGTATCAATCCCGGCGATAACCGCTCGTGGTGCAGCCCAGGCAACGCACGAAAGCCGCAGCGCCAGGCTCGACGACCAGCGCCTTGCCGGCTTCGCCAATGTTGCCGCCGGCGGCGGTGAACGGCAGGCTGACCACGAACAACCCCGCACCGAGCACGGTGGCGCCGATCAGCAGTGGCCGGGCGATCAGCAGGTCGCCGACCATGGAGAACGCCTTGGGCGCATCGGCGGTATACATGGGGTCGCCGCTCGCGTTTTGCTGAACCACCTCTGCGTGTGCCGGCAAAGCCAGCAGGCCAGTGGTCAGAGCCAGGACGACAGCGGTCGAACGAAACACTTTCATGGGGCGATCCTTCAGCTATTAGGAGGCAGTACGGGTAACTATAACAGTGCTCCGGCAATTGTCAGCGTGACGGCCGTCAATCGCCATAAAAGGCATATTCAGGTTTTTTCGGCACGAAGGGCCGGTAGAACTCGAATATCGTCTTGAGATCGGCCGCCTCGTCCCCCGTCGGCCAGAATGTCGGGCCGATGAACACCCGCTTGTTCCGGTAGTCCAGCGCGGCCAGAACCAAGGGCACATTGGCGCCCATAGCGATGTGATAGAAGCCCATCTTCCAGCGCTCGACTTTTTTCCGCGTGCCCTCGGGCGACAGCACCAGAACGAACTGCTTGTGCTCGCGGAATGCCTGGATAGCCAGTTCCACGGTATTCGCCTGGCAATCGCGCTGAATCGGAATACCGCCCCAGGCACGCAGCACACGACCGAAGGGCGGGCGAAAGATCGTGTGTTTGCCGAACCAGCGGGCATTCAGGCGCAGGACGAACTTGAAGGCGATGAAAATCACGAAATCCCAGTTCGATGTATGGTGCGCGCCAATGGCGATATACCTGTCGAGCCTGGGCAATGCCCCTTCGATGCGCCAACCCATGAGTTTCAGCACGGCATGGCCGAGCGCTTCGGCCAGCGGATTGCGGGGCAGATAATTACCGGACATCGCGAACCTCGGGGTTTTCTTATTGTTTTTACTCGAATCCAGTTCGGTAATTGTAGATTCATATCGCCTTGCAAGCGCCACCCCGTAGGTTAGCGCTGAGCGCAGCGAAGCCCAACGGCCCGGGGACGTCGCTGGGCTTCGTGTTGCTCAGGCTACGTCCAGCCCAATCCAGCTCGAATCACAGGCGCAAATCAGCGCTGACAGCGCGGACAGAACACACTGGCGCGCTGACCCAATTTGACCTCGCGCAGGGTGCTGCCACAGCGCTTGCAGAACTCGCCGCCGCGCCCGTAAACGAACAGCTCCTGCTGGAAATACCCCGGCTGCCCGTCGCCGCCGACGAAATCGCGCAGCGTGGTGCCGCCTCGTTCGATGGCATGGGCGAGGATGCGCTTGATCTCCGCCGCCAATGTCATATAACGCGCCCTGGAGACCGAGCCGGCCTCACGCCGCGGGTCGATGCCGGCGGCGAACAGCGCTTCGCTCGCATAGATATTGCCGACCCCGACCACCACCGCGTTATCCATGATGAAGGGCTTGATCGCCATCGCCCGGCCCCGCGACTGCTGAAACAGGCGCTCGCCGTCGAACAGCTCGGTCAACGGCTCGGGGCCGAGCTTGCTGAGCAGCACATGACCCAAGGGATCGGCGCTCCAGAGCAAGGCACCGAAACGCCGCGGGTCGGTGTAACGCAGCGCCAGGCCGGACTCCAATTCGATATCGACATGTTCGTGCTTGGTCGCAGGCAAACCGCATTCGACCAACCGCAAACTGCCGGACATACCCAAGTGGCTGATCAGACTGCCGGTTTCGGCCTTGATCAACAGGTACTTGGCGCGGCGCTCGA
>CBIHQF010000337.1:0-4987 GCA_966211665.1 uncultured Pseudomonas sp.
AGCAGTCTTCGAGGAGTGGGATCACCACATTCTTCACCGTGCCCGGCAGTACCGTGCTGCGTACCACCACGGTGTGGCGTTCCTGCTTGTCGCGCATGGCGAAACCGATTTCGCGACATACGCCTTCGATGTAATTGAGTTCCAGGTCGCCATTCTTTTTGCTCGGTGTGCCGACGCAAATAAATGACACTTCCGTTTCACTAACCGCCGCTGCGACATTGGTGGTGCCACGCAAGTAACCGGACTCCACGCCGCGTTGCAGCAAATCTTCCAGGCCGGGCTCTACGATCGGTGATTTACCGCGGTTAATAAGGCCGATCTTGTCT
Source organism: uncultured Pseudomonas sp. (assembly GCA_966211665.1). Classification (GTDB taxonomy): domain Bacteria; phylum Pseudomonadota; class Gammaproteobacteria; order Pseudomonadales; family Pseudomonadaceae; genus Aquipseudomonas. Next base: position 327 of record CBIHQF010000337.1, read on the forward strand.
TCCGATATATCTACGCCGACCACTTCGTGGCCGCGCGCAGATAAACAACCTGCACATACTGCACCTACATAACCTAAACCAAAGATACTGATTCGCATCGCTCTTTCCTCATCTACTACTTACGCGTTTAAACATGGCACAGTGGCCACTACAGTTTTTCGAGGACGCACGAACAGCCGAGCGCACCCGTTTAGGCATAAAGTTGTGGGACACTTTCAGCGGTGTCTGGCCGGGCTTTTTATATGATGCGTGCCCCGGGGGATGTGAGCTGTAGGCCTCGAAGGCTCTAGCTCTTGGGGTTTTCGTCTATCTCTGGGCTATGCCTGGGTACTCCTTTCTGGCATCTCGCAGATGCCGACTAATTCCCAATAAACCTGCGTGCCACTCGCTTGACCCGATAACTTCCTGTGGGTTGCCGCTGTGCATCAGGCTGCATGAATAAACGTATACGCCGTGTATGAGTGCGCTGGATTTCTTATAGTTCCATGCGGGGCTGGAATTTTTTCGAAATGCGAATTTTTTTACGAATTACGGGGAGGCTTTAATTGTTCGAGGTGATGGCGTACCAATGGCACTCGGTGCACTTTCAGTAACTAAAGTTTTGAATCTTTTAGAAAAGTCGAACTAGTATTCCGATTTCATTAATCGTTACGCGGGGATGAATTGTTAATTGACGCCATTTAATTGTCGGCTTGTTGTGGGGGAGTTTGGCGGGAAGGAAGTTAGCAGGCTGTTGAAAAACTACCTGCGTTGCCATTGCTGCGTTAAAAACAGGCTCAAAATGCTCATTTACAACACGTAAACTCCGCTTTTTCGCCTGTTTTTGCCTTGCACTGGCTGCCTCGCCTACGTTTTTCAACGGCCTGTTAGTGGGCGTGTGACAGCGCTCCGGGCGACTCCCGCTCGTTGCGAGCGGGGCGCTGGTTCTATCGGCCGCTTGCTCGGCGCGTCAGTCCGGCGACGTGTCAGTCCGGTGAGTGGGTGCGTAGAAATACGAGTTTGTCCGCGGTCGAATGTTCCGCCGAATAGGCATACCCCTGGTCGGTGAAACCCTTCAGGCCTTCGGGATCGCGCAGGCGCTGCTTGATCACATGACGGGCCATCAGACCGCGGGCTTTTTTCGCATAGAAGCTGATGATCTTGTACTGGCCGTTTTTCCAGTCCCTGAATTCGGTGTCTATGACCCGTGCATTCAGCGCCTGGCGTTTGACCGCGCCGAAGTATTCGTTGGAGGCCAGATTGAGCAGCACCTCGTCGCCCTGGGCGGCCAACGCTTGATTCAGCCAGCCGCTGATGCGCTCGCCCCAGAACGCATACAAATCCTTGCCGCGCGGGTTGGCTAATTTAGTACCCATTTCCAGGCGGTAAGGCTGCATCAGATCCAGTGGGCGCAACACGCCGTAGAGACCGGAAAGCATGCGCAGGTGCGTCTGGGCGAAATCGAAATCCGCTTCGCTGAAATCCTCGGCCTGCAGGCCGGTGTACACATCGCCCTTGAACGCCAGCAGCGCCTGCTTGGCGTTCTCCGGGGTGAAGGTAGGCGTCCAACTGCCGAAGCGGGCGGCATTCAAGCCGGCGAGCTTATCCGACAGGTGCATCAACTCGGCGATCTGCGCGGGGCTGAAATCGCGCAACTGGGCGATCAGATCCTGCGCGTGCTCGAGGTGTTCGGGCAGGGTATAGCGCTGGGTTACCGGCGGTGTTTGGTAATCGAGGGTCTTGGCCGGGGAAATCACCATCAGCATGTGAGGTACTCCATAAAAAAATCCTGGCGGCGATTCTAACAGTGGTGCGCGGAGTAGGGTGGAGATGGCTTGTCCACTATGGTCCTCCAGCGGTATGGCTTTCCAATGGCGTATAAAGCTTCGCTATGTACGCCCTACGTTTGGCCATTGTTGTGCGCATTACCGGGTGCGCTTGACCCGGGTGCCGCCCCGGGGTTGTAGTCTGCCCGGGTCGTCCCATCAAGGAGCTGTCATGACTGCCTGCAATCACTCGCGCTGGGAGCATCGCCACGAATACCGCCCGCTGGAAACCGCCAGCGAACGCCAGGCCTGGCGCGTGGCGGCGCTGACCGGGGTGGCCATGCTGGTGGAAATCGGCGCCGGCTATGCCTTCAACTCCATGGCTTTGCTCGCCGATGGCTGGCATATGGCCTCGCATATGCTGGCGATCGGCTTGACCGCGTTGGCCTATCTATTGGCGCGGCGTTATGCGGGGGACCCGCGCTTCGCCTTCGGTACCTGGAAGATCGAGGTGCTGGCCGGGTTCGCCAGTTCGCTGTTATTGCTGGTGGTGGTGGCGATGCTGGCGTTCGAATCGCTGTGGCGCTTGTGGCAACCGCAGCGGATCGCCTTCGACATGGCCTTGGGCGTGGCGGTGGTGGGGTTGCTGGTCAATCTGGTCTCGGCCTGGATGCTGCGCGACCAGCACGAACATGGCCACGCCCATGGGCATACTCATGCCGATCACGATCACGATCACGATCACGATCACGATCACCCGAGACCTGAGGTCGGGCGCGATCTCAACCGGCATGCCGCGTTTATCCATGTGCTGGCCGACGCCCTGACCTCGGTGGCGGCGATAGTCGCCTTGCTCGGTGGTCTGTTCTGGGGCTGGGATTGGCTCGACCCGTTGATGGGAATAATAGGCGCGCTGATCATCGCGTTCTGGGCCAAGGGTTTGTTGCTCGAAACAGCCAAGGTGTTGCTCGACCGCGAGATGGACAGCCCGCTGGTCGAGCGCGTGCGCATGGCCTTGCAGCAGGAGGCGGACACCCAGGTGACCGACCTGCACCTGTGGCGTGTCGGTCGCGCGCAGTTCGCCTGCATCGTCAGTCTGGTGACCCACGGCGATTGCTCGGCGGATCGCTACAAGTCGCGTCTGGCCAAACTGGAGGAGGTGGTGCATGTGACCGTGGAGGTCAATCGCTGCGAGGTGGAAGAGGGCAGCTAAACAGGCTGTGTGCAAACTACTGCGCTCGGTTATACGGCGTTAAAAACAGGCTCGGATTGCTCATTTACAACCAGTAAGCTCGCGTGCGAGCCCAGTCCGCTTTCTCGCCTGTTTTTGCCTTGCCTAACCTTCGCTCGCTACGTTTTCACACAGCCTGTAAAGCGGAATTTTTCCCGACTGGAACGCCGGTTGGACTTCCGACTTTAACGGTGCTGGAGCAGGCCGCCAAGCGCTATTTGTCGCACCGACGAATAAATCCTGGAATGCCGAAAAAAACATTTTTATGTCATCTCTTTTGCGTTAATACATAAGGCAAGACCGCCGAACCCTGCAGACAGGTGGCGTCCATAGCCATCATCTTGCGTGCTTCTTCTCAGTGCCCAGCCTGAGATCTCGGCGGCCCTCCCGCGGCGCATTGGCATTGCGTCGCTTGGCTCCTACAACAAGGTGACCGAGTATGGATGACCACGGACGCTCCAAGCCCACCGCCCCAACCTTGTACGCCCTCGACACCAATGTGCTGATCCACGATCCCAACGCGCTGCTGAATTTTCAGGAGCACCATGTCGCCATCCCGATGACCGTATTGGAGGAACTGGACAAGCTGAAAACCGGTAAGCAGGGAGTCGCCGCCGAATGCCGTCAGGCGATTCGCTTGATCGACAAAATTCTCGGCAATGCGACACCGGAAGAAGTGGAGCTCGGCGTTCCCATCCAGCGCGACAAGAGCGGGCCCTGCGGTTATCTGTCGATCCTTATGAGCAAGAGCGGCGCGCCCATTACCTGGCTACCCGAGGATCTGAACGACAACAAGATCATCAACCAATTGGTCGAGCTGAAAACCCGGCGGCCCGGCATGGCCGTTGTGCTGGTGACCAAGGACATCAACATGCGCCTGAAGGCGCGCGCCTGTGGCATCGATTCGGAGGACTACCACACCGACCAGTTGGTCGACGACGTGTCCCTGCTGTCCCAGGGTTACCACAATATGGACGGCTCGTTCTGGGACCGTGTGAGCAAGGTCGAAACCCGCCAGGATCACGGCCGCACCTGGCACCGCGTGCAACTGATCGACAACTTGCCGGCAGTCCATGTCAACGAGTTCATCATCGACGAGCAGGGCTTCGTCGGCTGGATCAAGGGCATCAACGAAGGCGAACTGACGATCCTCGATCTGCATCAGGAACCCTTGATGCATCAGGAAGCCTGGGGGCTACGGCCGCGGGACATTTACCAGTCGCTGGCACTGTTCGCGCTGCTCGATCCGGACATCCATCTGGTCAATCTGTCCGGCGCCGCCGGCTCGGGGAAAACCATCCTGGCGTTGGCCGCAGCCATCGAACAGACCATGGTCAGCAAGCGCTACCGGCGGATTATCGCCACCCGTAGCGTACAAGGGCTGGATCAGGAAATCGGCTTTTTGCCCGGTACCGAGGCGGAGAAGATGGAGCCCTGGCTCGGCGCCATCACCGACAACCTCGAAGCCCTGCACATGGACGACGAAAACACCCACGGCAGCGTCGACTACATCCTGCAAAAGGTGCCGCTGCAGTTCAAATCGCTCAACTACATCCGTGGGCGCAGCTTTCAGCAGAGCCTGATCCTGATCGACGAATGCCAGAACCTCACCCCGCACCAGATGAAAACCATCATCACCCGTGCCGGTAGCGGTTCCAAGGTGGTCTGCCTGGGTAACCTAGCGC
>CBIHQF010000338.1:0-4986 GCA_966211665.1 uncultured Pseudomonas sp.
CACGCCGAGCGCCACCGCGCCGGTCAGGAACGCCGGCAGCAGCAATCCGTACTCGGGCAGCACGAAGTACAGGAAGTACAGCTGCACCAGCAGCGGCGTATCGCGGAAAAACTCGACGATCAACTTGGTCGGCCAGGAAACCAGCCGCGAAGGCACGCCGCGCAGTGCGGCGAAGACCAACCCGAGGATCGCGGCGATGACGAACCCCAGCGCGGCGGCTTGCAGAGTGACGATCATGCCGCGCAGCAGGATCGGCAAAATCGAGATGGCGAAGGCCAAGGGCGAGCTGGTATCCCAGTGGTAACCAAACAGCATCAGCGAGCCCCCACTCTGCGCCAGCGTCCGACCCAACGCTCGACGAGCTTCATCACGGCGCTCAGCACCAGGGCCAGGCCGAAGTAGATGAACAGCGTCATGCTGTAGATGGTCGTGCTGTCCTGGGTGAGATTGCGCAGGTTCTCCGCGCGGAACGCCAGATCACTGAGGGTGATCAGCGACACCAGCGCCGTGTCCTTGAGGTTTTGCACCGCCAGATTGCCGAACGACGGCATCATCTCCGGCAGCGCCTGCGGCAAGGCGATACGCCACATGGCTTGGCGCGGGGTGAAATTCAGCGCCTTGGCGGCCTCGAGCTGGTTCTTGTGCACGGCCTGCACGGCGCCACGCACGACCTCGGCACCATAGGCGCCGATATTCAGCGACAGCGCCAGGATGCCCGCCGTGACCGGCGACAGGCGCACTCCCAGCAAGGGCAAGGCGAAGAATATCCAGAACATCTGCACCAACAGCGAGGTGCCACGAAAAATCTCGATATAGGAGACGGAAACGGATTTCAGCACCGGGTTGGCGGAAAGCCGCCCCAGACCGAAGACGAAGGAACAGAGAGCACCTAGCAGGGTCGACCAGAACGTCAGTTGCACGGTAACCCATGCGCCCTCCATCAGGGTCGGCAGATAATCCCACATAAGCGGTTAACCTCCAGACGAACGCGGAGTTGGAGCAGGCGCCGCAACCGCTGGGCGGCGCCGCTTGCCCTTACTCGGCGTTACACAGCTGTTCGGTGGTTTTGGCGAACGAGCCCTGGATATCGGCGGGGGTGAAGCCGTACTGCTGGAGGATTTTCTTCCAGTCTTCGGTTTTTTTGAACTTGCTCAGCTCGGCGTTGAAGGCATCACGGAACTCCTTCGAACCGTTGGCGAAGGTGAATCCACCCCAGCTACGCACTTCGCTGCCGTCGATAACCGGGTCTTCGAACGGCTCGGCCAGGGTCACCGCATCGCTCATTTCGGCCAGGTTGCTGGCGGTCAGGCCGGTGGCCGCATAAGCCGCGGCGCGGCCGGTGGAGACGGTGGCGTCGGAATTACTGTTTATGGTAACCATGTTCGACTCGGGCACGCCGAGCTTCTGCAGCATCTCGAGCTGGTCGGCGCCGGCCATGATCGCCACTTTCATATCGCCTTCGGCGAACTGCTTGTAGCCGTGCAGATCATGAGGGTTGCCCTTTTGCACCAGCAATCCTTCGCCATAGCTGGTGTTCGGCTCGGAATAGATCACCGCTTTGCAACGCTCCGGCAGGATCGCCATCTCCGCCGCCACCATGTCGAAACGCTCGGCCTTGAGCCCCGGAATCAGCGAACCGAACTGGGTGACCACCCACTGCACCTCATCGATGCCCATGCGTTTGAGAACCTGCGCGGCAACGGCCGGCCCCGCGCCTTCCGCCTCACCCTTGGCGTTGACGAAGCCATAGGGAATTTCATTGGCCACGGCCACGTTGACGAAGCCCTTGTCTTTCGCCTCCTGCACGGTGATAGCACTGGCGCTGACTGCGAGCAGGCCACCGACTACAGCGGTCAAGGCCCCGACAATAAGCTTCGATCTGAAATTAATGGTGCGCATCTTCTTCCCCTTTTTCTTCTGCTTTCTCCAAAAAGACCGGCGGAATATCCAGCCTATTCAACATCAATCGAGCCAAAGTCTTAGACAGGAATGCTTTGATGTCAAACGACTATTGCGAATAGGAAGCTATAAGAAGGGTTGAAAAGCGAAGAAGGGATGTGGCTACTGGGCATGAATTCGGCGCGATCCGGACGCGGTTTACTTGCGGAAAAGGAGCGGACCTGGGAACCACAGGCGAAGCCCTATCCACCGTGTGGTCGTTCCCACATCGAGGCGTCGAACCGCCCGCGTGCTAATCCATCCCGGGATGCTCTGCGTCCCTGCGACGCGGAGCGTCGCCAACCGCATTCCCACGCTGGAGCATGAGGAACGATCGGTGGCGGGCGAACGTAGCCCGGATAAGCCTAGGCGCAATCCGGGATCGCCTTATCGGATTGCGCCACGCACCATGACTAAAGAAGCGTACTCAGCCGAGCATGGTCACATGCCGCGGATGGCTGGCGACCCGATCCAGCCAGGCGAGAATCGCCGGGTAGTCGCTGAGGTCGAAGCCGCCTTCATCCGCCACATGGGTGTAGGCATAGAGCGCGATATCGGCGATCGAGTAGTGTTCGCCGACCAGGTAAGGCGTGCGCTGCAGCTGCTTCTCCATCACCTTGAGCGCCTTGTGGCCGCGGATATGGCATGCCTCATATTCGTCGCGACGCTCCTCGGGCAGCCCTTGGTACAGCTGGATAAAGCGCGCCACCGCCACATAGGGCTCGTGGCTGTACTGCTCGAAAAATTGCCACTGCAGAACCTGGGTGCGCAGGCGCGGTTCGCTGGGCAGAAACTCGCTGCCATCGGCGAGGAAGTTGAGGATGGCGTTGGATTCCCACAGGCAGGTGCCGTCTTCCAGCTCCAGCACCGGGATCTTGCCGTTGGGGTTTTTGGCCAGGAAGGCCTCTTTCTGGGTATCGCCCTTGAGGATGTCGATGGGCATCCACTCATAGGCCGCGCCGATCAGATGCAGCATCAGTTTGATTTTGTAGCAGTTGCCCGAACGGTAATCGCCGTAAACCTTGTACATGTTGCCTCCTTCTATCTATCTGTTCTTTGTGTGTAGGAGCCAGCTTGCTGGCGATCAGCTGTTAGCGAAAGCATCGCCAGCAAGCTGGCTCCTACAGTACAGCCGCTGCGTTAGCCTGGGCCTGGCGGATCACCTCGGCCAGGCGCTTGAGGCCTTCGCCCAAACGTTCCGGCGCGACGTGACTGAAGTTAAGTCGCAAATGCCCGGGATGCTGGTCCGGGTCGATAAAGAACGGCTCGCCCGGCATAAAGGCGACGTTCCGCGCCAGCGCCGGCTTGAGCAGCGTGCGGGTGTCCAGCGGCTGCTTGAGGGTCAGCCAGAAGAACAATCCACCTTGGGGAATCTGCCAATCGGCCAGATCGCTGAAATGTTCCTGCAATACCGCCTGCATGGCGTCGCGACGGACCCGGTAGAAGCCGCGCAGCTCGGCCAGGTGATTGCGGTACTGCTCGCTGCCCAGCCACTGCAGCGCCTGCCACTGGCCGATGCGATTGGTGTGCAGATCCGCCGATTGCTTGAGGCGCAGCAGATAGGGGAACAGATCAGGCGTGGCGATCAGGTAACCGACACGCAGACCCGGCAGCAGGGTCTTGGATACGGTGCCGGTGTAGATCCAACTGGCTCTTTGCAGACGACTGACGATAGGTGTGGCGCTGCCTTCGTCGAACACCAGTTCGCGGTAGGGTTCGTCCTCGATCAGGGTCACGCCGAACTCGTCGAGCAGCGCCGCCACGGCGTCGCGCTTGGCCTCGCTGTAGCGCACCGCCGACGGATTCTGGAAAGTCGGGATCAGATAGGCGAAAGCCGGCTTGTGGTTCTCCAGGCGCTGGCGCAGGGCGTCGATCTGCGGGCCATCGGCCTCTTGCGGCACGGCGATGCAATCGGCGCCGAACAGCTGAAAGGCTTGCAGCGCGGCCAGGTAGGTCGGCGCTTCGAGCAGCACCTCGGTGCCCGGATCGATAAACAGTTTGCTGGCCAGGTCCAGGGTTTGCTGCGAACCGCTGACGATCAGTACCTGACTGGCTTCGCAGGGTACGCCCAGGGCGCGGGCTTCCTCGGCGATGGCCTCACGCAACTCCGGTTCGCCTTCGCTCATGCCGTACTGGCCCATGCTCACCGGCATATCCGCCCATTCGACCTTGGGCAACATCGGCTCGGCGGGCAAGCCGCCGGCGAAGGACATCACCTCCGGACGCTGCGCCGCGGCGAGGATTTCACGGATCAAGGAGCTTTTCAGGCGGGCGACGCGTTCGGAGAAGGCCATGCAGATCACCGGTGGCAAAGGTAAATGAAAATAGGTCAAACTGTTTGACCGAAATGGTGTGTAGCCGAAGCTACGATACCCAGGACAAATACGTCAATAGGCTTGACCTTAATGTTTGATCTGAAAAACATCGGCACTCAGCAAACGGCCATGGAGGCGTTCTTTTTCGGTTACCAGGCGTTTACCGCCAAAGCCGACGAAATGCTCGCGCGCCGCGGCTTGTCGCGGGTGCATCACCGCATTCTGTTTTTTATCGGCAAGTACCCGGGCCTGAACATGAAGCAACTGCTCGGTTACCTGGGTGTGAGCAAGCAGGCACTGAATACGCCACTGCGTCAGTTGCTGGAAATGGATCTGGTGGAAAGCCTGGCGGCGGAAGACGATAAGCGTAAGCGCCTGCTGGGCCTGACCCGCGAGGGCGCGAAACTGGAACTGGCGCTACGCCGCGAACAAGCCAAGCTGCTGCAACGCGCCTTCGGCGAAGCCGGGGAAGCGGCGGTCGAGGGCTGGTTACGGGTCAATCAGGCATTGGGGCATGTGCGCCAGGCGACGGAGTAGGAATGATGGTGGGGCCTTGGTGAAAAGACTCGTGCAGGGCTGACAATCGCCGGAAACGCGTCAAACCCACCCTCACCCCAGCCCCTCTCCCGAAGGAGAGGGATGTCATTAACGGCGGCCGATAGAAAGCGAACAACTTCGTAGTGCCCCGTCCACCATCATGTGTCGGTTTAATGCCGGGGCTGGGTGGGAGGGG
>CBIHQF010000339.1:0-4975 GCA_966211665.1 uncultured Pseudomonas sp.
TGGTAGTCGGGACAGATGGCTGCCTGGGCGGTGCAGCTGAGGCTCAGGCTCAAGGCGAGCAAAATCTTGCGGTAGGACATGCATCTGGCTCCTTGCTTTTATGGTTGTTGTCAGCGCGATGGCTTCTGACGGAAGCCGCTGAGTATCCTAGGCGCTAATGACCAAACCGTGACCAACCAAAGGTTGGGTGGTCAGCAAGAGTTCAACTGCGTCGCATTCGTCCTGTGACGCTTTGCCCATGGTTCAGCGGTTGCGGATATCGAGCGCCGCCATGGGCGAGTTTTACCCGGGCTCTCAGCGAGTCATCGGCAACGCCGCGCCCATCAACGCGAACAAACCGCCGCAGCAGCGGTTGAAGCCCTTGCCGCTGCGTTGCAGCCACGGCCGGATGCGCTGGGCCATGCGTGCGAGCAGGTATTCGACCAGGCCTTCGACGGCCGCGAAGGTCAGCGCCATGATCGCGAATTGCAGCCAGAGATTGCCCCGCGGGTCGAGGAACTGCGGTAGAAAGGCGCCGAAGAACAGAATCACCTTGGGATTGGAAATAGCCGAGAAAAAGCCTTGGCGCAGCAGCGCGCTGCCGGGTTTGGCGGCGGCCGGCGCAAGCGTGTCGAGTTGCACGGGCGGGGCGCGCCAGAGCTGAATGCCGAGCCAGATCAGGTAGGCGCCGCCGAGCCACTTGAGCACGATCAGGGCATCCGCCGAGGCTTTCAATAGCGCGCCTATGCCGAACATCGACAGCGCCATCAACACCACGAAACCGAACATGCCGCCGGCCACCGTCCAGCAGGCTTTGCGGTGGCCGTAGAGCGCGCCGTGGGTCAGCGCCAGCAGACCGTTGGGGCCCGGCGTCAGCGACAGGCCGATCACGGCGGTGAGAAACAGCAGCCAGGTGGATAAGGCCATGCTTGGGTGTCCGTTTGTCGTGGGCGAGTACGCTGTCTTCTCATGGCTGGGCGGGGCGGTCAAGCGGCGCGTAACGGGTGTTGTGCGCGATGTCAGGCGAGCCCCTCTCCCGGAGGGAGAGGGGAGCAGGCTGTAGCCTCGTTTAAGTGCGGCGTTGTCTCGCGATTGTTCGGCCGGCGCCGATCAGTTCCCTCGCCCCTTTGGGGGCGGCCGGCTAGGGTGAGGGGAGCAGTTACGGGGCTTGTGATTAATGAGCTCCGAGACGCTATTTACGCCGCCACTGTCCTTGGTACTGGATGTATTGCCCGGGCGGGGTTTTATCGAGGGCTTTTTGCCCGGCGATGGCTTCCACGTCGGCCAGCTTGATGCCGTTCTGCTCGGCCAGTCGCTGGTATTCGGCGCGCCGCGCCTGGTTGATCAGGCGGGCGATTTCGGCGGCTTGGCCGTTGTCTTCTACGACGCCCAAATAGCCGTTGGGCATTTCGCCGAGTTGGCCGCTGGCCTTGGCCTCGCCGAGGGCGGACATGGCGTCGTTGAGCGTCAATGCCGCGGCCGGCAGGCTCAGGCTGAGCAGCAATAGCAGACTGGCGATACATTTGAACAGGGTCATGGTCGTGCTCCTCAAAACAGGCCGCTGGACTCGCTGAACACATTGTCCAGCGCCTTATCCACCTTGATATAGATTTCGTGCTCGATCTTCACGTTGAGGTTGATATGGATCGGCTCATTGGGCATCGCCAGTTGCACCGTGGGGGTGCAGGCCGTGCCGAACAGGCTCAGCAGCAGGATGGCGAAACAACTATGCAAACGCATGGCGCGTCTCCTCGACTAAGGCTCTTTGGGGGTTGCCGCGTTGCGCTCCAGCATACGCTGCTGCACCCGTCGCGTGATGATCTCGTTCACCTTATCGGTCAATTGCAGGCTGGCCAGCAGGGTCGGGATGTCTTCTTCGAGTTTGATATTGAAGTGAATCGGGCGACCCTCTTCGATGGCCGGGTTGCGGCCTTGCAGGCGCAGATCGAGATTCAATTTGCCGCTCGGATCATAATCGACCCGGCTGCTCAGGATGTCGTATCGAAAGTCCTCCAAGGACTGCGTGACCAGTTGCATGGCCGGGTTGCTGCGACCCAGGGCGCGGATGCGTTCGGATTGAAAGCGTAAATGACCGCCAGGCGCCCGGGCGGCCAATTGCCCGTTGCCGATCTGCAGCCCTTCGGCGCCGAGTTGCAACGGCAGCTCGCCATCGAGGATGCCGCTGCCGGCCAGGCCTTCGGTCGGGTAGGCGATAAACAGTTGTTCGAGCTGCACGCCGCTTACGCGCAGGGGGAACTGTAGTGGGCGTCGGGCCAGATTCCATTGCCCGGCCGCAAGCGTGACGCTGCCGCCCATCAGCGCGGTTCGCGCCTGGTCGATACGCAGTTGGCCCTTGTCGGGGCGGTCGAGATTGGCGTTGTAACGGCCGCTCAGTCGCAGCGGGCCGAGCGGAATGCCGGGGTTGGCCTCGGCCAGTTGCAGTTCGTCGAGGTCGAGCTGCAACTGATTGCGCTCGAGGCTCACGCGCAGGCGTGCGTCCAGGCCATTGAGCAGGGTGCGGTCGTAGATCGCCGACAGGCCTTTGCCGGTGACCTCGAGTTCGACCCGGGGTGCGCTATTGCCGGCCTTTTGATTGAACTTGGCACTGGCGCTCAGGCGGCCGCTATTGAGGTCGAGCAGGGCGGGCCAGGCGGCCAGGGTTTTGCTCAAAGGATTGCCGGCGCGCAGAAACACTTCCGGCAGTTGCGCCTGCAGCTGGAGATCGCCGGTCGAGCTGCGCTGCGTGTGCAGATCAAGCAGCAGATCGGCATCCGAACGCAGTTGGCCGTCGAGTTTCAGCTGTTGCAGGTCGCCGGCGACTTTTCCTTGCCAGCGCCAGCCCAGGGGCTTGAGGTGTTGCTGTTCGAGACGCTGCACGCTCAGTTCGTGGGGCCCGGCAAACGACAGGCGTTGCAGCGCGCCGGCCGGGTAATCGGCTTCCAGTTGCAGGCCAGAAGTACTGGCCCGCAACTGTTGCAGGCGCAGTTCGGGGCCGTTCAGCTGACCCAGGTGCAGGCTGGAGCCTTTGCCGAGTTCGAGGCTTAACCCCTCGCTATCCAGGTAACCGCCGAGGTGCAGGTCGAGCTTCAACTGGCGGGCGCTCCAGCCGTCGAGAGCGACGCTCGGGCTGCTGGCGCGCAGGCGTCCTTGCGTCAGTTGCGCGGCCCAAGGTGGCGCGTTGGTCAGGGCCAATGTGGTCTGCAACTCGAAGTCGGTGGCGCCCTTGCCGCTTAGCTGGATGGCCAAGGGCAGCGAACGTTCCGCCAGGGGTTGCGGCAATTCTGCCAGGGGTTCGCTCGGCTGGATGCGCAGTTGCAGCGAGTCGGTTTGCAAGGCGTCGGGCAGTTGCTGCAACCAAGCATCCGATAGCGCTTGCAGGTGCATATCGGTCTGTAGGCGCTCGGCGAACCATTGCCCGTTTTGGGCGCGGGCGGCGACGCTGAGGCTGCCTTGGGCCTGACCGATACCGGGAATCGGCCAGGGCTCCGGCAGGTCTAGGTCGACGCTGAATTGGCCGTTGGCGTTACGCAGTTGTTCCAGGCTCAACGCCGGCTTTTGGGTGGCGGGCAACTGCAATTGCCAGCTCGTCTTCAGCTGCACCGCTCCGGGCGCGCCGGGCAATTGCACATCGGCGGCGAGCGCCCATTGGCGTAGCCAGTCTTGCAGGGCAGCGGCTTGGCTCAGCGGCAGGGTGATCAGTTCGCCGCGCCAAAGCGATCCGTCGGGGCTGTTCTGCAGGTGGCTGTGCAGGTTCAACTGCGGCTGTTGGTCGATGCTCAGTTGCAGGTTCAGATCCAGGGCCTGCGGCTCGCCGCGTAGCCCAACTTGCCAGCGCAGTCGCTGGGTTCGATGTGCGAGATCGAGCACGGCATCGACCTGCACTGCCGTTTGCCGATCGCTTTGCAGATGCAGATCGCCCAGCAGCTCGCAGCGCCCGCTGGCGCAGGGCAGCTCGGCATGCAACTGGGCGATGCGCAGGCTGTGGGGCAGCCAGGCAAGATTTTCGGCGATTTGTCTCGGATCCACAGGCGTGTTTGCCGCAGTCGGGACGGGCACGTCCTTGGGCTGCCAGTCCAGCGTCAGGCGCTGCAGCTCGATATGTTGCCAGAAGGGCGGGGCGAGTCCGAATTGCCGCCAGCTCAGCAGCAGCCCTTGCAGTTCCACCCGGGCGATACCCGCGGCGCCGTGCTGCTGCAAGGCGAGCTGAGCCAGCCTGATACCCTCGCCCGACAAGCTGAGACCTTGCCAACTCAACTGGCGGATATCGTGGCGCTCCAACAGGCGGACCCAACTGCCGTAGCCGTACAGGCCGAGCAGCGAAAGCAGCGTCAGTACAGCGATAAGCCGCAGCCCGGTGCGCCGGCTGATCATGGCTGGATGTCCCCGGTAATGATGTGATGATCGCCCGGACGGTAACCCATGGGGCGAATAGCTGCCAATCGTCGCTAATTTATGCGTCGGTTCCGTTCCGAATTCGGCGTGCTGCACCGGCTTGGCGCAAAAGCGCCGGTGTGGAAAACGCCCGATAGTGCGGGCACAGGGCCACTACGGCTTGCCGGCGCGCCATGTCGGTGCTGTATTTCGACCGGTAAATGCCCCGAAACAGGGCGATCCAGACAGTCTTTCGGAAAACTTGTGCACAATTTGCAGGGCCGTTGTCAAGGATCGATTGGCCATTTGGGTAAATCCTTGATTCTCCTTGCTGATTTTATAAGTCAATGAAAAATATAGTTTTTTTGAGCTGGTGAAAAAATCGTCAGTTTAACCTCAGGCCCCATGAACTCGGCGATGAGGGCGCTTGCTCCCATGTTATCCACTTAGTTATCCACAGCTTCTGTGGATTGTCTTAGCGGTCAGCTCTAGCACGCGGGTGAGGGCATTTTGCAAGTCTTTACCTCAGCGAAAAAAGGAGTAGAGTGGCGCGTTTTCCGGCTACCGCTGTTGTATATGCCTCGCTCACCCGCTCGTTTATCCGTGCAAAATTCCTCCGCCCCTG
>CBIHQF010000340.1:0-4973 GCA_966211665.1 uncultured Pseudomonas sp.
CGCGTAACTCTGGCCCGGGCCGAGCTGCTGCTGATCGTGGGGCTGGCCGTCGACCCCGAGCAGCTGCACCAGGCTTATTGAGGTCTGGCGGCTGTGGGTCTTGAGGTTCTCCACTTCGAACGACTGGATGTACACCGGCGCCCTGGCGTCGCGGTAGCCATTCCTTCTGAGCAGTTTGACCAGGGGTTTTTCCAGGCCCAGGCCGAGTTGTTGGAAGTGGCTCGGGTGCTTGGTTTCCGGGTACAGGCCGATGGTGCGCTGCTGGCTGAGTTGCAGGCTTTTCACCAGGTCGATGATTTCCTGCAGAGTCGGTACTTCGAAGGCGCCGTCCAGGCGTGCATTGCCCGGACGGATTTGCGGGATGCGTTCGATAGCGCGCAGGGTTTTCAGCTCGGCGAGGGTGAAATCCTCGCTGAACCAGCCGGTGAGCGGCGCGCCATCGATCGTTTGCGTGCGTCGGCGGTCGGCGAATTCGGGATGCTGGGCGACGTCGGTGGTCAGCCCCAATTCGTTGTCGTGGCGGGCGACCAGATGGCCGTCCTTGCTCATTACCAGGTCGGGCTCTATGTAATCGGCGCCTTGCAGAATCGCCAGGGCATAGGCGGCCAGGGTGTGCTCGGGCACATAACCGCTGGCGCCGCGGTGGGCGATGATCAACGGCTTGGCCTCGGCGCGGTGTTCGCCACGGTGCGCCAGGGACTGCTGTTTGGCCCAGTCGATGGCTGCCTGCACCTTGTCCGGGACGGCGGCTGCGGCGCTCGCCAAGGACGCGAGCGAGAGGCCGATGCAGAGCATCAAGGCCTTGAGCGAAGGGTGACTGATGGGCATAGCGGCATCTCCTTGGATTGGATAACTCCAGCCTGCATCGATACGGATGACCGAACAACCACGGTTCGGCGACCAAACGATGACAGTGCCACAGGTTGCTTGTCGGTTGGCAAATGCCGTCGGCTGCCTTGGTATCTGCCACTCTGTTATGCTCGCCGATATGAAAAAGACCCTCCCTCTCTGCCTGATAGCGGCCCTCGCGAGCAATCGCGTGATCGGTCGCGATAACCAGTTGCCGTGGCACTTGCCGGCGGATCTCAAGCATTTCAAGGCACTGACCCTGGGCAAGCCGATCATCATGGGTCGCAAGACCTGGGACTCCCTTGGCCGGCCATTGCCGGGCCGGCTCAATCTGGTGATCAGCCGGCAACCGGAGCTGCGTTTGGAGGGGGCCGAAGTCTTCGAATCTTTGGAGCAGGCTATTCAGCGCGCAGATCAATGGGCACGCGAGCAGGGTGTCGATGAATTGATGCTGATCGGCGGTGCGCAGCTCTATGCTCAAGCCTTGGAGCGGGCGGATCGGCTGTACCTGACTCGGGTAGGCCTGAACCCCGAGGGCGACGCTTGGTTTCCCGAAGTCAGCGAAGTCGATTGGCAGCGTACGTCTCTCGACGAATATCCGGCCGGGGATGCGGCGCCCAGCTACGACTTCGAAACCTGGACTCGCAGTAATCCATAATCGTCCACACCTTTCTTGATCCTGGCCAATTCGGGCGCCGTTCGCGGCGCCTATCCTTGCCGTCCGGCAATCGTAATGACAGGTTTACCCATGAGCGATGTCGATTCCGACAGCCCCGAGGCGAACGCTATCGCCGCGCTTTTTATCCGTCATCCGCTGTGGGAGGACGCCCTGGCGTTGTTGCTCGGCACCGCGATGGTGGCCCTGGGCATTACCTTCTACAGCCAGGCGGGTTTGCTCACTGGCGGCACCGTGGGGTTGGCGTTTCTTATGAAGTACCTGCTCGGCGCGCCATTCGGGCCGCTGTTCTTCCTGATCAACGTACCCTTCTATGCCCTGGCGATCTGGCGTATGGGTTGGCCGTTCACCCTGCGTACTTTTTGCGCGGTGGGCCTGGTGTCGCTGCTGGCCGAACTCACCCCGGGCTGGCTGGCCTTTGCCGAATTGAATGTGGTTTACGCGGCGCTGTTCGGCGGCTTCGCCATGGGCTTGGGTTTGTTGATGTTGTTCCGTCATCGCGCCAGCCTCGGTGGGGTGAATATTCTCGCGCTGTATTTGCAGGAGCGCTTCGGCCTGCGCGCCGGCAAGGTGCAGATGGGCATCGATGTGCTGATCGTCCTGGCGGCGGTGGCGATAGTGCCGCTGGACAAGGTCGTGCTGTCGATTCTCGGTGCCCTGGCGCTGAATATGGTGCTGGCGATCAACCACCGCGCCGGGCGTTATTATATGGGGGTGAGTTGAGGGGTTGCAATCTTGCAGGGCGGACATGCCGCAGGCTTGTCCGCCATGTCAGCCCGTAGGGCGGGTGAAACCCGCCAGATCGCAGGCAAGGCACGGCGGGTTGCACCCGCCCTACACTGCCACCGTAGCCAGGATGCAATCCGGGGCGGTTTTCCAGGCGCAAAACCATCCCGGATTACATGACTACTCAGGCGCCGCGCAGCAGTTGCAGCAGCGCATCGGCATCCACCTTGGCGCTCATTTCGCCGCCTTCCAGCAGGCTGTCGGCCAGGTCGCGTTTGCGGCCGTGCAGGGCGACTATCTGTTCCTCGATGGTGTTCTCGGTGACCAGTCGATAGATGGTCACTGGGCGCTGCTGACCCATGCGGTGGGCGCGGTCGCTGGCCTGGTCTTCCACCGCCGGGTTCCACCAGGGGTCGAGGTGGATCACGTAGTCGGCGGCGGTCAGGTTGAGGCCGCTGCCGCCAGCCTTGAGGCTGATCAGGAAGATATCGCCGACCCCGGCCTGGAAGGCGTTGACCCGGTTCTGTCGTTCCTTGGCCGGGGTGGCGCCGTCCAGGTATTGATAGCTGATGCCCTGCTCATCGAGCCAGGCGCGGACGATGCTCAGGTGGTCGACGAACTGGCTGAACACCAGGGCCTTGTGGCGGTTTTCCAGCAGCTCTTCGACGATTTCGCTGAACGCCTGTAGCTTGCTGCCGGCGAGCGGGCTGCCGGGGATCACCAGAGAGGGGTGGCAGCAGAAGCGCCGCAAGCGGGTAATTTCCGCCAGCACCTGCAAGGGTTTGCCGGCATCCGGCGCTAGCTGGTTGATACTTTCCACCGCTTGCTGGCGCAGGGCTTCGTACTGGTGCGCTTCGTCATCGGAGAGCGGCACCTTGTAGGTGATTTCGGTGCGGGCCGGCAGCTCCTCGAGTACCTGGCTCTTCAGACGACGCAGGATAAACGGCTGGATCAGCGTCTTCAGGGCGCGGCGCGCGCCGGTATCGCCCTGTTCGATGGGGTTGGCGAAGCGCTGGGTGAAGCTCTCCTGGCTGCCGAGCAGGCCGGGGTTGATAAAGCGGAACAGGTTCCACAGCTCGCCCAGGTGGTTTTCCAGCGGGGTGCCGGTGGCGATCAGGCGGAAGTCGGCCTGCAAACCCATGGCTGCTTGCGAGCGCTTGCTCTGGGCGTTCTTGATCGCCTGGGCTTCGTCGAGCACCGCGCTGGTCCAGTGCTGGGCGGCGAAGGCGGCGCTGTCCTGTTGCAGCAGGCCGTAGCTGACGATCACCAGGTCGAGCGGGCCGAGGCCATCCAGGCTGCGGGTCTGCTGGTAGTTGTGCAGCTTGAGGCTGGGGGCGAAGCGGCTGCTTTCGGCGTGCCAATTGAGCGCCACCGAGGTCGGCGCCACCACCAATTGCGGGCCGGCGGCGGCCCGGTGCAGCAGCAGGGCCAGGGTTTGCACGGTTTTACCCAAGCCCATGTCGTCGGCCAGGCAGGCGCCGACGCCCCATTGCGCCAGGCGCGCCAGCCAGACGAAACCTTCGCGTTGATAGTCGCGCAGTTCGGCCTGCAGGGTGCTGGGCAGGTTGGGTTGGTAGCTGCGCAGCGATTCGAGTTTGTCCAGATGCGCCTGCCACTGCGCGCCGGCCTTGAATTCGCCGACTTCCCCGGCCAAGGTGGCCAGCAGCGGTGCGGTCAGCGGACTGAGGCGGGCGCCCTGATCGGTGACCTTATCGGCCAGGACGGCCAGCTCGTCGAGGCGTTTGCGCAGGCTGTCGCTGAGCGCCAACCAGTCATGCTCGTTCAACTTGAGGAAACGTCCCGGGCTGGCCTTGAGCAGTTCCAGCAGCTGGCGCAGTTGCAGTACCCGGCCGTCGTCCAGGCTGATCTCGCCCTGCAGAACAAACCAGTCGCCCTGCTGTTTGAGGCCCAGCTTGAGCTGGCCAAGGCCGGTCTTGGCCTTGATGCGCATGCGCTCGCCCTCGGGCCAGACGCATTGCAGTTGCGCCTCGTCCAGGGCCTGCAGCTCGCTGAGCACTTGCAGGGCATCCTGGGGTTGTTCCAGCTGCCATTCCTGACCGTCGCTGTCGGCGCGGGCCAGCCCGGGGCAGGCCTCCAGCACCTGTTGCAATACCTGGCGTTCGCCAGGCAGGTCGCGACAGACCTGGATGGCCTTGCCGTCCTGCTCGCCGAGCAGGTTTTCCGCACCCTGGCCGGGGCGGAACCAGCTGCCCTCGGCCAGTGGCCGCACCAGCAGTTGCAGGCGCAGGCCGGCCTCCAGGGGCAGCAGATGGGCGTAGAGGGTGGCGTCGGCGGGGACGCTGTCGAGGTGGCCGGCCAGTTCGGGGATGTCCGAATGAATCGGCAGCAGCGGCGCGATGGCGCCTATGGCCTCGACCAATTGCGCCTTGGCCGACTGCGGCACGCTCAGGCCATCGCCGACGATATTGGCGATCTGCTGCAGTTCGCGGCTGACCGGATAGATGACCAAGCGGGTCGGGGTTTCCTTGCGCAGCAGCAGGCCATCGTCGTCGGCGATACCTTCGGGTTCGAGATGCAGGAGGATCTGCTCGCCCTTGACTTGCAGACGCAGGCTGGGCTGGCCGGCTACCAGATCGACGCGCACATCCGGCGCGTCGCTCCAGTACAGCGCCGGATGGCCGACCAGCTTGGGCAGGGCCAGCTCGGCCGGCAATTCGTAGTGGGTGCTGCCGTAATAGGCATGGCTGCTCTGGATCATGCG
>CBIHQF010000341.1:0-4971 GCA_966211665.1 uncultured Pseudomonas sp.
CGTCTCCAAGGCCTACAGCCTGCTGGAGATGGAAGGCGTGCTGGCGCGCCGGCGGGGCCGCCGGCGCGGTGGGGGCGCCGGCGCCGCCACCCCCCCCGCCCCCCCCCCCCCGCCACCACAGCGCCACCCCCCCGGCGCCCCGGGACTACGGCCGCTACCGCAGTTGGAGCTGGCAGCAGCGACCCGCGGGCAACGCTTGGGCCAGCGCCGAACAGTTGCAGGAAGCCCTGAGCAACGCCCTCGATCAGCGCGGTTTACGCCCGGCCCGGGCAGGCGCCACGGGCGATCTCCAGGTGAGCGCCGAGCTGCGCCAGGAAACCCGACTACGGCAGGTCGTCGACCACTACGGCAGCTATTACGGCCACAGGCATTACGGCCATGGCGTCGGCCTGTGGGGCAGTGCGCCGCTGGTGCGCAGTTACACGGAAGAGGTCATAGTGGTGCGTATCGAAATGCGCGATGCCGAAGACGGCCAACGGGTCTGGAGCGGCAGCGCCGAAGCGCTGGGCCGCGGCCCGGAGGCCCTGCGTAGCGCGCTGCAACGTGCCCTGGCCGATTACCCGCCGAGCACCTGAATTTTCGGAGAACCGCCATGCGTCCATTACTGCTGATCCTGCCGCTACTGCTTATCCTGAGCGCCTGCCAGAGCGTGCGGCTGGAGCGCGATTTCGACCCCAATCGCGATTTCTCGGCCTACCGTACCTGGAGCTGGGGCGAGCCGGCGGTGCAGTTCAAACCCGAGGATCCACGGCTCGACAGCGACCTGAGCAGACAACGAATCCGCGCGGCGATCAGCGAACAGCTCGATCAACATGGCCTGCATCCGGCCCCCGCGGGTACACCGGGCGATCTCAAGGTGCAGGCCTGGCTGATCGTCGACGACCGCCAGCAGCAGGTCAGCACCCATTTCGGCGGCGCCTGGGGCGACCCTTGGCACGGCGGTTTCTGGGGTGGCCCGAGCTATGTCGAGACCCGCACCCTGGACTATCAGGTCGCGACCTTGCAGGTGGATCTTCTCGACGGCAAGGACGGCAAACTGGTCTGGCGCGGCAGTGCCGAGCAGATTCTGCGCAGCGGGCAACCCACCCCGGCCGAGCGCGAAGCGGCGATTCGCGCCACAGTGGCGAAGATCCTCAGCCAATATCCACCGCATTGAGCCATCGATCTGTAGGCGTCCCCCTGGCTCCTACAAAAACAGGACCGCAACCTGAACCCGGCAGCCATCGAGGACCACCCAATGCCTACCAGCGCTCTTAGCCACCGCCCAGCAATGCTCGACGACCTGCCTGAAGTCGTCGCCTTTCCACAGAATGCCGATGAGCTGTTTTTCTGCTACCCCAAGGCGGTCTGGCCGCTGGATGTCGAGCAATTGGCCGCGGCCATGGCCGAGCGCCGCGATAGCACGGTGGTGCTGCTGGATGGCCGGGTCGCCGGCTTCGCCAATTTCTATCAATGCCAGCAGGGCGATAGCTGCGCCCTGGGTAACCTGATGATCGCGCCCTGGGCACGCGGTCGGGGCGTCGCGCGCTATCTGGTGACGACCATGGAGCAACTGGCGCGCGAGCGGCATCAGGCCACCCACATGCGCGTGTCCTGTTTCAACGCCAATAGCGCCGGCCTGCTGCTCTACCCCACGCTGGGTTACGCGCTTAACGGCCTGGTCGAACGCAGCGACCCGCATGGCGCCAGGGTGGCGCTGCTGTTGTTCAATAAAGCGCTATGACGGGCCGTTGAAAAAAGTAAGCGTGTTCAGCGATCCCAGCCCGGCTTCTCGGCAAGCCGCACGACCAGAAAATCCAGCAAGACGCGCAGGGCCGGCGGTATTTGCCGGCGCGTGCCATAGAGCGCATGGATACCCAGCTCGCGGCGATGAAAGCCAAGTACCGTCGTTGCTCGACGCCGGCAGCCTTGAGCTGAGCGCCAAGGTGCTCAAGGGCGAGATGCAGTGGCCATAAAGAGCTGACCGACCAGACAGGCATTGCGGCATAATCGCCGGCCTCGCGCCAATGGAGATGCCGCAATGCCCGCACCAATCTGGTGGTTACTCGCCCTGCCGTTCGTTGCCGGCGCCTGCTTGCCGTTGCAAGCGGGGATCAATGGCCAGTTGGCCAAGCAGGTGTCCAGCGTACTGGCGGCCGCCTTGATCTCGTTCGCGGTCGGCACTCTGGCGTTATTGCTACTGGTGCTGGCGCAACGCGAAGTGCCGGGCATCGGCATGCTGAAAGGCCTGACCTGGTGGCATTGGAGCGGCGGTCTGCTGGGTGCGGTGTTTATCGCCACCGCCGCCTTCGCCGGGCCCAAGGTCGGCGCCCTGCTATTTATGGCGCTGGTGATCGCCGGGCAACTGAGCATGGCACTGACGCTCGATCACTTCGGCTGGGCCGGCTTTCGCGAAGCGCCGATCAGCCTCGGCAAGATCGGCGGCTTACTGTTGATAGTCGCGGGTATCTGGTTGATCCGACGCAGCTGATCGCGCGATAGCGTTCCCGGATTGCGCTGGTGCCTCTTCGGGCTACGGGCTAACAGCACGTCGTGAATTCTATGCTCCTACGCGAGCCCGAACTGCCTACGCACTCGTGGGAGGCCCGACCTCGGGGCGAGCTTTTAACCCGTGCTCGTCAGGCGATAGCCGGGCAGCCCTGCGGGCTGCATTCGCCGCGGGGGCGCGCCTCCTACGAGTTCTGCGCCGCTATTTGCGCTCGAACCGGTAGAACAGGTTCGGTTCGCTGACCAGGTACAGGTCGCCATCGGCATCCAGGGCCATGCCTTCGCCTTGCGGCACACCGCGTTGCAAACCGGCGAAACCGCCGAGCAACGAGCGGAAGCTGATCAGTTTGCCGGTGTCGCCGTCCAGTTCCATCAACAGCTTCGATTCCTCGCTGAGCAGGGCCAGATGGCCGGTGCTCTCGTCGAAGTGCACGGACGACAGGTCGGTGGCGAAGCCCTTGTCCCGAATCCACTTGTCGCGGTCGATCACCTTGAGGTTGAAGTCGCCGCTCAGGCTGGTTTTCAGCCCACGGATCTCATACAGCTTGCGCGGCGAGTGCTCCTTGACCACGAACAATCGGTCGCTGTTACGGTCGTAGCCCACGCCTTCGAAGCCCTGATTGCCGCCCAGGGAGATGCCGAGGGTCAGCGCCCGGTAATCTTCGCGAAACAGTGCGCCGGGCTTACCCGGCAGCTCGAGCACCACCAGCGCATGGTCGCGTTCTTCGGCCAGCAGCAGAAGATCATCGCCCAGATAGGCGACGCCTTCGACGTCGCTGAAACCGCTCAGCGGGTAGCGCGCCAGCACCTCGCCTTGCTTGCTCAGGGTCAGCAGCTCTTCCGGATTATTGACCACCGCCCATAGCTGGTCGCGGTCCTGGTCGTAGGTCAACCCGGACAGGTTGTCCTCGACCCCCATCACCCTGCGCGCCTCGATACTCACCCGGTATTCCGGCAACCACAGGCTGCGGCCTTGCCAGGCGGTTTCGTGCAGGGAGGTCTGAATCCAGAAGAACAGGCGGTTATCCAGATGCAACGTATGCGTCAGGTAAATCGCCAATAGCGGCAGCAGCAACAGCATCCATTTCCAGGGCCCGAACGTCGGAAACCGTTCCAGCATCCCTTTAGCGACAGGCATCATCGTTGGTTACTCTCGCGGGCTAGCGGTGGGGAGCAGTCTGCCGATCCCGATGCACTGCATGGTCGTACCGAAACCAATATCCGTTGGCGCGTTGTTGTGATCGATAGGCTCGCGCTAAAGTTCAACAAGCCGGCCTGTCGGGTGCCGAACGTCCGTACCCTGTGTTAAGGTGACCGCCCTTTTCGCCCGAATGGATAGAGACAGGTCGTTTTATGACACTGGCCCGACCATCGCGCTGGCTGCCTACGCCGCCATAGCGTTTCGCCCCCTCCCCGCATAGCCCGGCCGGTTTTTCCGTTGCCGTCGCATGCCCATGCACGCCTGGTCTTGCGGATCAGCGTCGCGTTCGTTGCACCCCTCGATTTTTATTAGCCCCATCCGCCGCCCTTGTCTGCGCCTGCGGATCCCTGCATTTGGAATACAGCATGCTGCAAAGCCTGAAGAACACCTGGTTTTTCAATATCCGTGGCGACGTGCTCGCCGGCCTGGTCGTGGCGCTGGCGCTAATCCCGGAAGCCATCGCCTTCTCGATCATCGCCGGTGTCGACCCCAAGGTCGGCCTCTACGCCTCCTTCTGCATCGCCGTGGTGATCGCCTTCGTCGGCGGCCGGCCGGGGATGATTTCCGCCGCCACCGGGGCCATGGCCCTGCTGATGGTGACCCTGGTGAAAAACCACGGGTTGGAATACCTGCTGGCCGCCACCCTGCTCTGCGGCGTGCTGCAGATAGGCGCCGGCTACCTGAAACTGGGTTCGCTGATGCGCTTCGTCTCGCGCTCGGTGGTCACCGGCTTCGTCAACGCCCTGGCGATCCTGATCTTCATGGCGCAGTTGCCGGAACTGACCAATGTGACCTGGCACGTCTACGCCATGACGGCGGCGGGGCTGGGGATCATCTACCTGTTCCCCTATGTGCCGAAAATCGGCCAACTGATCCCCTCGCCGCTGGTATGCATCCTCTCGATGACCGCCGTGGCCATGTATTTCGGCCTGGATATCCGTACCGTCGGCGATATGGGCGAGCTGCCCGACACCCTGCCGATCTTCCTCTGGCCGGACGTGCCGCTGACCTTGGAAACCCTGGCGATCATCTTCCCCTACGCCGCCGCCCTGGCCGTGGTCGGCCTACTGGAGTCGATGATGACCGCGACCATAGTCGACGACCTGACCGACACCAACAGCGACAAGAACCGCGAATGCAAGGGCCAGGGCGTGGCCAATATCGCCTCCGGCCTGCTCGGCGGCATGGCCGGCTGCGCGATGATCGGCCACTCGGTGATCAACGTGAAATCCGGCGGTCGCGGCCGCCTGTCCTGCCTGGAGGCCGGCTCGGGGCTGTTGCTC
>CBIHQF010000342.1:0-4958 GCA_966211665.1 uncultured Pseudomonas sp.
GGACGTGCCGGCCTACAAATTCAACCGCGGCGAGTTGTACAATCTCAGCACCAGCCGCGGCACCCTGACGAGCGAAGAGCGCTACATCATCAACCATCACATCGTGCAAACCATTCTGATGCTCGACAAGCTACCCTTTCCTCCCCACTTACAGAACGTCGCGGAGATCGCCGGCGGACACCACGAAAAAATGGACGGCAGCGGCTATCCGAAGCGGCTGATCCGCGAGCAGATGAGTCTGCCGGCAAGGATGATGGCGATTGCCGATATCTTCGAGGCGTTGACCGCGGTGGATCGCCCCTACAAGAAGGGCAAGCTGCTGTCCGAGTCGCTGAACATCATGGCCGGCATGTGCAGCAACGCGCATATCGATGCCGAGCTGTTCGCTTTGTTCGTGCACGAGAAGGTCTATCAGCGTTACGCCGATAAATTCCTGCAGGCGGGGCAGATCGATGTGGTCGATGAAGCGGCCGTGCTGGCCAGGGCCGGGCTGGGAGCCTAGCGGAGGGGACTAACTAAAACCTAAGTGGCTAACAGGCCGGGCAGCCGTAAGGCATACCCGACCCGCGAACATCAGGCCGGATTGATCGCGTTTTCCGGGTACCAGACGTCGATCAGCGGGCTGACGGTGAAGTCGGCCAGCTCGCCGCGGCCTTTCAGCCAGGCTTCGACCGAGCCGCGCTGCTCTTCGCTGACGCAGCCGCGTTTGGCCAGGCAAACCAGACCGAAATCGTCGCCGCCGACATAACCCAGACCGTTGGCGGTCATGGCGTCGCGCAGAAACGCCTCGAGAAAACCGTCGATGGCCTCCTCGCTCAAGTCCGCTTTGAAATTCAGATTCAGCTCGAAACCCAGCTCTTGGAATTCATCCACGCAGAGTTTTTTACGCAGACGGCGGGAACGGTTAGTAGCCATGAAACAATCCTCAAGAGTGATAACGCGCGGCACTCTAGCAGCTTGACGCCGAATTTGCCCGATTCCGTAGGGTCTGTTGCCTTTTCAGCGCAAACCGCGATGAAACGGCAACAGCCCCTAACAACCGGCTGCGGGCCCGCCGGTAAAATAAACCGCCGCCCCGGTTCACGCGGCGCCGCAGAGGCTCTAGGCTTAGCGCATAATCATTCGACTCGCGGTGTCCATCTCGCGAGCGCTCATTCGCCCTTACGTGCCCGCTCCAAGGTTATTCAGTCAATGTTTAAAACCCTGCGCCAACTGGCGGTCGCCAGCCTGCTACTGCCTTACGCCCTATCGCTCCATGCCGAAGTCATCCACAAGTTACCGAGCAAAGTGCAGCACGCGCTGAAAGCCAACAAGATCAGCGCGCAATCCTTATCGCTGGTGGCCCTGCCGCTCAATGGCCCGGGTAACAGCATGGTTTTCAACGCCGACGTATCGGTCAACCCGGCCTCGACGATGAAGCTGGTCACCACTTACGCGGCCCTCGAACTGCTCGGCCCGACCCACCAGTGGAAAACCGAGTTCTATGCCGACGGCCCGCTGAAAGACGGCATCCTGCACGGCAACCTGTACCTCAAAGGCGGCGGCGACCCCAAGCTCAACATGGAGAAACTCTGGCTGCTGCTGCGCGATCTGCGCGCCAACGGCGTACGCCAGGTGACCGGAGACCTGGTGCTCGACCGCAGCCATTTCGTGCAGCCGACGTTGCCCTCGTTCAATGACGACGGCGGCGACTCCAACAAACCCTTCCTGGTCACCCCGGATGCCTTGCTGGTCAACCTCAAGGCGCTGCGTTTCATCGCCCGTGCCGAGGGTGGCAGGGTACGGGTGGCGATCGAACCGCCGATCGACAATATCCGCATCGACAACCGGGTCAAGGTCTTGCCCGCGGTGAGTAAATGCCCGGGCTGGCCGGACGTGCGCTATAACCCGACAACCGCGGTCGACGGCACCAATGTCATCGTCAGCGGCTCGCTGGCCGAAGGCTGCAGCTCGCAGACCTACCTGTCGCTGCTCGACCACCCCAGCTACGCCGCGGGCGCGATCCGCGCGATCTGGCAGGAGCTGGATGGCAGCATCCAAGGCACGGATCGCCTCGCCGAAGTGCCGAAGGATGCGCGCCTGCTGGTGCGCGCCTTCTCCCCGGATCTCGTGGAGATCATTCGCGACATCAACAAATACAGCAATAACACCATGGCCCGACAGCTGTTCCTCAGCCTCGGCGCGCAGTTTCGCGACGAAGTCGATGGCGACGACGCCAAGGCCGCGCAGCGGGTGATCCGTGCCTGGCTGGCGCGCAAGAACATTCTCGCCCCGCACCTGGTGATGGAGAACGGCTCCGGACTGTCGCGCGCCGAGCGGGTCAGCGCCAACGAGCTGGCGAAAATGCTGCAAGCCGCATGGCAAAGCCCCTATGCGGCCGAGTTCATGAGTTCGCTACCGTTGGTGGCCATGGACGGCACTATGCGCAAGCGCCTGCATCGCACCCCGCTGGTCGGCGAGGCGCGGATCAAGACCGGCACCCTGAACAACGTGCGCGCCATCGCCGGTTACAGCCGCGACAGCAACGGCAATAGCTGGGCCGTGGTGGCGATCCTCAACGACCCCAGACCCTGGGGCGCATCGGCGATCCTCGATCAGGTGCTGATCGATCTGTACCGCCAGCCCAAGCTCAAATAGACGCTCGCGCTCGGGGCACACGCCCATGCGTTGGGGGTGAGGGAAGCGGAGCTTAAGGGTCAAGCCTTGGCGCTGATTCGCCAGGCGCGGTGGATTTTCGGATTGCGGGCGAAGTCCGGGTCCACCGTCGAGGCACTGATCTCCTCGACCGTATAACGCGCGCCCAGGCCCTCGTCGAGCTGGAATTTGCGGAAGTTGTTGGAGAAATACAGCACCCCGCCCGGGGCCAGACGGGCCATGGCCAAATCGAGCAATTGCACATGGTCGCGCTGGATATCGAACACGCCCTCCATGCGCTTGGAATTGGAGAAGGTCGGCGGGTCGATGAAAATCAGCTCGTACTCGCCGCGATCCTCCGCCAGCCAGGCCATCACGTCGCCCTGCTCCAACCGGTTCTTGTCCGAGAAGCCGTTGAGCGACAGATTGCGCCGCGCCCAATCCAGGTAGGTCTTCGACAGGTCGACGCTGGTGGTGCTGCGCGCGCCGCCCTTGGCCGCATGCACGGTGGCGGTGGCGGTGTAGCAGAACAGGTTGAGGAAGCGCTTGCCCGCGGCCTCGCGCTGGATGCGCAGGCGCAACGGACGATGATCGAGGAACAGGCCGGTATCGAGGTAGTCGGTCAGGTTGACCAGCAGCCTCACCCCGCCCTCGCCGACCTCCATGAACTGGCCCTGGGTCGCCTGACGCTGGTACTGCTTGGTGCCGGCCTGGCGCTCACGGCGCTTGATCACCACCTTGCTCTTGTCGACATTCAGCGTCTGCGGAATCGCCGCCAGGGCGTCGAACAGACGCGCCTGGGCTTTTTCCGGATCGATGGATTTCGGCGCGGCATATTCCTGCACGTGCACCCAGTCGCCATATAAATCGACAGCCAGCGAGTATTCCGGCATATCGGCGTCATACAGCCGGTAGCATTCGACGCCTTCCTTGCGCGCCCACTTGCCCAACTGCTTCAGGTTTTTTTGCAGACGATTGGCGAACATCTGCCCGCCTTCGCTCAAGCGCGCTTGCTCGACCACGGGGGCCGGCACCGGCTTGATCGGATTGCCGTTCTTGTTGTACTGACGCTCTTGCGGCTCGCGCGGCGCCTTGTCCGCTTCAGCCTGCTCGCGCTCGCGTTCGCGCTGCTCGGGGGTGCGGCGCTCGCCGGTGACGAACTGTTCCGGCTGCACCTTGATCAGCAGCAACTTGCACGGCAAGGCGCCGTTCCAGAAGGCGTACTGTTTGTGGCTGCGGATGCCCATGCGCTTGCCCAGATCCGGCGCACCGGTGAACACCGCCGCTTCCCAGCCCATGCAGGCCTGACGCAGACGCTCGCCGAGATTCTGATAGAGATACAGCAAGCTGGCCTCGTCGCCGAGGCGCTCGCCATAAGGCGGATTGCAGATCACCAGGCCCTTCTGATTCTGGTCCGGGCGCGGCTCGAAGGTCGCCACTTCGCCCTGGTACACCTTGATCCAGTGACTCAGCCCGGCGCGCTCGATGTTGTTGCGCGCCGGCGGGATCAAGCGCGGGTCGGCCTCGTAGCCGCGAATCCACAGCGGCGGCTTGGCCATCCCCTCGGCGGCGCGCTGCTCGGCTTCGCTCTGCAATTTTTTCCACAATGCCGGCACATGCCCCAACCACTTGCTGAAGCCCCATTGTTCGCGGCTCAGATTGGGCGCGATATCGGCGGCGATCATCGCCGCCTCGACCAGAAAGGTCCCCACCCCGCACATCGGGTCGGCCAGGGCGCCGCCCTCGGCGGCGATGCGCGGCCAGCCGGCGCGGATCAGCACGGCGGCGGCGAGGTTTTCCTTGAGCGGCGCGGCGCCTTGCTGCAAACGGTAACCGCGCTGGTGCAGGCTATGCCCGGAGAGGTCGAGGGAAAGAATCGCCTCGCCGCGGTCCAGGCGCAGGTGCACACGCATGTCCGGGTTGAGCTTGTCGACCGAAGGCCGCGTGCCGTCGGCCTGACGCAGTTTATCGACGATCGCATCCTTGACCTTCAGCGCGCCGAAGTGGGTGTTGTCGATCCCCGAGCCGTTGCCGCTGAACTCCACCGCCAGGCTGCCGCCGGGCTCCAGGTGTTCGAACCAGTCGACTTCCAGTACGCCCTCGTAAAGGCTCTCGGCGTCGCGCACCGGAAAGCGCTTGAGCACCAGCAGCACCCGGTTGGCCAAGCGCGACCACAGGCACAAGCGATACGCGGTCTCGAGCATGGCGAAGCCGCGAATGGCCGAGGTGTGCTCGCGCGCCTCCTCGAGCCCCAGGTTGCCCGCCTCTTCGAGCAGCAAACCTTCGAGGCCCTTCGGGCAGGTGAGAAAGACTTCGTAGCGATC
>CBIHQF010000343.1:0-4948 GCA_966211665.1 uncultured Pseudomonas sp.
GCGCTTCGGCGCGGGCTTTGAGTACCGGCTTGAGCAGATAGTCCAATACGCTTTTCTTGCCGGTGATGATGTCCACTGTGGCGATCATGCCGGGAATGATCAGCAGCGGGTGTTCGTCGCTGCCCAGGTGGTTCTTATCGGTGCGGACCTGGATCAGGTAGAAGCTGTTGCCTTCTTCATCGGTGATGGTGTCGGCGCTGATCAATTCGAGGTTGGCTTTCAGGCCGCCATAGATGGTGAAGTCGTAGGCGCTGAACTTGACCATGGCTTTCTGCCCTGGATGGAGAAAGGCCACATCCTGGGGGCGCACCTTGGCTTCGATCAGCAGGTTGTCTTCCAGCGGCACTATTTCCAGCATGTCGCTGCCCGGCTGCACGACGCCGCCGATGGTGTTGATCTTCAGTTGTTTGACGATGCCCTTGACCGGGGAAATCACCGTGGTGCGGCTGACGCGGTCCCGGATGGCGGAGCTGGTGGCGTTGATTTTTTTCAGCTCGGTGCGCAGTTCGTTGAGTTCCTTGAAGGCCTCGGAACGAAAGGCCAGCTCGGATTCGTCGATCTTGCTCTTGATTTCGCTGACCGCGGACTCGGCCCTGGGTATCGCCAGGTTGGTGGCGTTCAGCGAGCCGCGCACTTCCACGGCGCTGCGTTGCAGGCGGAGGATTTCCACCTGGGAAATCGCCCCGGTGGCGACCAGGGGTTGCGACATGCTCAGCTCTTGCTGCAGTAAACCCAGGCTGGAGCGATATTGCTGGGCCTTGGCGCGGAATTCGGCGAGTTCCTGGGTTTTCTGCAGCAATTGTTCGCCGAGGGTGCGCTGCTCGCTCTCCAGGCGCTGTTGCCGCGAGTGGTACAGGGCCAGTTCATCTTCGGCCAATTGCGGGGCCAGGCGCTTTATTTCTTCGGGAATCACCAGGGGCCGGTCTTCCGCTTCGGCGCTCAGACGCTCGATGCGGGCGATCAGCGATAAGCGGTCGGCTTCGGTTTCGCCTTGGTTGGACAGGAAGCGCGTGTCGTCAAGACGCATCAGCACATCGTTCTTTTCCACCACCTGGCCTTCGCGCACGAATATTTCGCTGACGATGCCACCTTCCAGATTCTGGATGACCTGGATTTTGCTCGACGGGATCGCCTTGCCTTCGCCGGTGGTGACTTCCTCGAGCACGGCGAATTTGGCCCAGATCAATGCCGCGATCAGGCAGGCGCTGACCAGCCAGACGGTGATCCGCGCGAACCAGGGCGAATCTTCGAGGATGGTGCCGTCGACCTCCGGCATGAACTCGGTGTCTTGCCGTTTGCGGCGCAGGCTGGCGAAGTAGGCGCCGATCGAATGGCTCATGGCACTAGCCTCCTATACCGCCGCCGGGCCGACCCGGCCTTTGCGCAACGCTTCGATCACCGACTCTTTCGGGCCGTCGGCAACGATATGACCGTTATCCAGCACCACCAGGCGGTCGACCAGGCTGAGCATCGAGGCACGGTGGGTGATCAGCAGCATGGTTTTGCCCTGAGCCCAGGTTTGCAGGCGGTTGCGCAGGATTTCCTCGCTGGTGTTGTCCATCGCGCTGGTGGGCTCGTCGAGCAGCAGAATGGGCGGGTCGAGGAGCATGGCGCGGGCCAGCAGCACGGCTTGGCGCTGGCCGCCGGAAAGCAGCTGGCCGCGTTCGCCGACCGGACGATCGAAGCCCTGTGGGTGTTGCCGCGCCAGTTCGCTGACGCCGCTCAGCTCGGCTACTTCGAGCATGCGCACATCGTTGACATAGCGCGCGCCCAGGGTCAGGTTGTCGCGCAGGCTGCCGGCCAGCAGCGGCAGATCGTGGGCGACGTAACCGATCTGATGGCGCAGGTCGGCGACATCGAGTTGTCGCAGGTCGAGGTTGTCGAGCAGGATCTGCCCCTCATCCGGCGTATAAAACGCCATCAGCAAACGCGCCAAGGTGCTTTTGCCCGAGCCGCTACGGCCGATAATGCCGACCCGTTCGCCCGGTGCCAGGCGCAGGCTGACTTTGCTCAGCGCCGGCGTGCTTTGCCCCGGGTAGCTGAAGGTCACCTGGCGCACGTCCAGGCCGCCGTGCAGTTGCGTGCGTTCCAGCGGTCGTTGCTTGGCCTGGCGCTCCTGGGGGAGCGCCATCAGGGCATCGGTGCTGGTCATGGTCAGGCGCGCTTGCTGATAGCGGGTGATCAACCCGGCGATCTGCCCGAGCGGCGCCAGCACCCGGCTGCCGAGCATATAGCAGGCGACCAGCGCACCGACGCTGAGGTCGCCGGCGATGATGCTGTAGACCCCGGCGACTATGATCGCCATGCCGGCGAATTGCTGGAAGAACAGCGTACCGTTGGTCGCCAGCGACGACAGGAAGCGCCCGTGGCTGTCCAGGCGGGTGAGGGCGCCGTGGGTTTTTTCCCAGGCGTGCTGGCGCTCGCTTTCCGCGCCGCAGGCTTTGAGCATCTCCAAACCGCCGAGGGTTTCGATCAGCAGCGCCTGGCGTTGCGCAGCCAAGGCCAGGCTTTTCTGCACGGTATCGCGCAGACGCGATTGGATGATCAGGGCGAACGCCGCGGTCAGCGGAAACGCCAGCAAGGGGATCACCACCAGCCAGCCACCGAGCAGCCAGATCACCAGAACCATCAACAGGGCGAACGGCAGGTCGATCAGGCTGGTCAAGGTCACCGCGGTGAGGAACTCGCGCAGGCCCTGGAAGTCGTGAATGCTTTGCGCGAAGCCACCGACGGTCGCGGGGCGGGCTTTCATCGACATGCCGGTGATGCGTTCGAACAGCGTGGCGGACAGCACCACGTCGGTCTTTTTCCCGGCGTTATCCAGTAAATGCGCGCGCAGCACGCGCAGCAGCAGTTCGAACGCGGTACCGACGAACAAGCCGATGGCCAGAACCCAAAGTGTCGCAGTGGCCTGGTTGGGCACCACGCGGTCGTAGGTCTGCATGATGAACAAGGGCACCATCAGGCCCAGGACGTTGATCAGCAGGCTGGCCAGAACAGCGTCGGTATACAGCCAGCGCGACAGCTTGAGGGTGTCGCGGAACCAGGCTTCGATACGCGGCACCAGTGGTGTGCGGGCTTCCTCCAGCTCATGCCGGGGCCGGGCGAAAAACGCCTGGCCGCTGTAGTCGTTGGCCAACTGCTCGCGGCTTACCCACTGTTCGCCGCCGTCCGCTTCGCTGGGCAGAATCAAGGCTTGGTGTTTGTCGCCCCACTTGCGCAACACCGCGCAGCGCCCGCCCTTGAGCAACAGCAGCACGGGCAGGTTCAAGGCGGAAATGGCGGAAAGCTCGCGCCGTAATACGCGCCCTTGCAAGCCCGCACGAGCGGCTGCGCGCGGCAGCAGTTCGGCGCTCAGGCATTGCTTGGGCATCGGCAAGCCGGCGCTCAGGCTGCCACGGCTGGCCGAGCAGTCGTGCAACTTGCAGAGGATCAACAACCCGTCCAATAACGGGTCGTCATGGCTCGCTCGCGGATCGCTGGTTGCGCCAGCCCGCTCCATGGTCGTCACGTTGTGCGACTCCTCAGCAGGCTGTTGAAAAACTACCTGCGTTGCCGATGCGTCGTTGGAAACAGGCCGGGACGCGGCGTCTCGGATGCGAACCCAGTGCGCGTCCCCGCCTGTTTTTGCGGGAATGCCTACGCCCAGTCCTTCTCTCGGCTGCCTCGGCTCGGGCTTCCTGCTTCGCTCTATCTCCTGCATCCATGCAGCCGTCGCTTAGGTTTTTCAACGGCCTGTCAGCCGGTACTACTTCATTGCCGGCAGGCGTGCCTCGCTTTTAACCTCCGACAAGGCGACGGCTTCGGCCGGTACGACAATCTGTTGCTGGCGAAGCAAATCCCCCATGGCTGCCATGACGCGGTACATGGAAAACTCTTCGGTGTAACGCACCTCGGTATAACGACGATTGGCGGTGAACAGTTCGTTTTCGCTGTCGAGCAGGTCGAGCAGGGTGCGTTGGCCCAGGCTGAACTGCTGCTGATAGGCTTCGCGCACGCGCGCGGTGTAATCGGCATAGTCGCGCGCTTTGGGGGTTTGCAGGCGTGCGTTCTCCATGGCGTTCCAGGCCAGCGAAAGGTTTTCGTTGAGCACCCTCAGCGCGTTGTTGCGGATATCCATCGACTCGTTGATCTGGTGGGCGGTGGCTTGCAGGCGCGCTTTGTCGCGCATGCCGTTGAACAGGTTGTAGTTCATCACCACGGCGGCGCGCCAGCTGTTGCTGTGACCTTCGTCGCCTTGGGTGTTGTCGTTGGCGGTGGTGGCCAGCTCCAGGTCCAGACGCGGATAGAACGGCGATTTGGCCACCTCGTATTGCTTCTCGGCGGCATGCACGTCGGCTTGCGCGGACTTCAGAAAGGGGTTGTTATCCATGACCATTTGGCGTGCGAGCGCAAGGTCGGCGGGCATCGCGCCTTTGATGGTCGAGGGCGCGACCAATTCATCGGGGCTACGCCCGGTCGCGCTGATGAAGTTGGCTTCGGCGTCGGCCAGGTTGACCTGTTCGGTGAAGTAGTTGTTCTCCGCCAACGCCAGGCGGGCGCTGGATTGATCGAAATCGGCGGTGCTGCCCACACCTTGGCGGCTGCGCAAATCGATTTGGTCGTTGATGCGCTGGTGGGCCAGCAAATTGTTTTTCGCCAGGGCGACCATCTCGCGGCGTTGCAATACATCCAGGTAGACCTCGACGGTGCGCAGCGCCAGGCTCTCCGAAGTGCCGAGCACGCGATAGGCGCGTGAGTTCACCACGGCCTCGGTGCGTGCGACTTCATTGGGTGTGTTGAAGCCATCGAACAGCATCTGCCGCAGGCGCAATTCGGAGGTGCGGTAGGTGAGCGTCTCGGTGTTGTGATCGCCCAGGGCACGGGTGGTCGGGCTGTCGGTTTTTTCCCGGCCATAACCGACCAGTAAATCGACCGTGGGTAGATAGCCGCCTTTGGCGATTTTCAC
>CBIHQF010000344.1:0-4946 GCA_966211665.1 uncultured Pseudomonas sp.
ATCGTCGCCCCGATCCGGCCAAAGTCACCTTGATCCGCAACAAGGCCGACCTGTCCGGCGAAGCCAGGGTGCTCGAAGTCAGCGACGACGGCCATGTCACCATCAGCCTCTCGGCCAAGTCCAGCGACGGCCTGGATCTGCTCAGGGAACACCTCAAGGCCTGTATGGGCTACGAGCAAACCGCCGAGAGCAGCTTCAGCGCCCGCAGGCGTCATTTGGAAGCCCTGCGTCAGGCCTCGACGCATCTGGAACACGGCCACGCCCAACTGACCCTGGCCGGCGCTGGCGAGCTGCTGGCCGAAGACCTGCGTATGGCGCAACAGGCGCTCGGCGAGATCACCGGAGCGTTCAGCTCCGACGACCTGTTGGGACGGATCTTTTCCAGCTTTTGTATAGGAAAATGAGCGCCAAGCTTTAAGCCACAAGATGCAAGGTTAACCCATCCAGCCCGTAGGATGGGTTCGCGGCGCAGAGCATTGAACCTGTAGTAATGCAGGCCCCACGCGCCGTGTAACCCATCATGATGTGGCGCATTCCTGATGGGTTACGGCGCACCCGACCTCCTGTTGTCTTCTCGATTGCCTGCCTGCGCCTAACCCATCCTACCCCCCGCATTTATGTCACGCAGACAGGCATGTGCCTGGGCGAAATATGCGCGGCCGGACACCCATTTACCCACCTAAGCCCTGTGGAAAACCCATCCTGAGCCCTGCCCATAACCCGGTGATAAAACGGAGGATAACCGCACCTGTGGATAACCATCACTTTCATCCACAGCTTACGTACGGCAACTAAACAGGCTGACGCCAGGATCGACACAGCCTTTTGAAACGCTGTAAGCGTTGCAGCTATTGAGCTGTAGCCATCTATCCACAGAAAACACGTTCATAAGTAATAAACATAAAAACAAAGCTTCATATAAATTCATTCTTTTTATTCTTTATTAACCGCCAGCCTTTTTCAGCCTCAGAACCGGTTGGCTATTTTTTGTGCAAAAGGCTTCTTTCAGATCGGCTAAATCCCTATACTTGCCGCCTTTCCAGCTTTTCAAAGCCAAAAGCCCTCCAAATTCTCAACAGGCACGAGGTGCGTGGTGGATTTCCCTTCCCGTTTTCAAGTGATCGTTATCGGCGGCGGTCATGCCGGCACCGAAGCCGCGTTGGCGGCTGCACGCATGGGCGTGAAAACCCTGCTGCTGACCCATAACGTGGAAACGCTCGGGCAGATGAGCTGCAACCCGGCGATCGGCGGGATCGGCAAAAGCCATCTGGTCAAGGAAATCGACGCCCTGGGCGGCGCCATGGCCGAAGCCACCGACAAAGGCGGCATCCAGTTCCGCATCTTGAACAGCCGCAAAGGCCCAGCGGTACGCGCCACCCGTGCCCAGGCCGATCGCGTGCTGTACAAGGCGGCGATTCGAGAAACCCTGGAAAACCAGGCCAACCTGTGGATATTTCAGCAGGCAGCCGATGATCTGATCGTCGAAAACGACGAAGTCAAAGGCGTCGTTACTCAGATGGGCCTGCGTTTCTTCGCCGATTCGGTGGTATTGACCACCGGCACCTTCCTCGGCGGGCTTATCCACATCGGGATGCAGAACTACTCCGGCGGCCGTGCCGGCGATCCACCCTCGATCGCCTTGGCCCATCGTTTGCGCGAGTTGCCGTTGCGCGTCGGCCGTTTGAAAACCGGCACCCCGCCGCGTATCGACGGGCGCTCGGTGGATTTCTCGGTGATGGCCGAGCAACCCGGCGATACGCCGACGCCGCTGATGTCCTTTCTCGGTCGCGCCGAACAGCAGCCGCGGCAGATCAGTTGCTGGATCACCCACACCAATGCGCGCACCCACGAGATCATCGCCGCCAACCTCGACCGCTCGCCGATGTATTCCGGGGTCATCGAAGGTGTAGGTCCGCGTTATTGCCCGTCGATCGAAGACAAGATCCACCGCTTCGCCGACAAGGACAGCCACCAGGTGTTCATCGAGCCCGAAGGACTGAACACCCACGAGCTCTATCCCAACGGCATCTCCACCTCGCTGCCCTTCGATGTGCAGTTGCAGTTGGTGCGCAGCATTCGCGGCATGGAAAACGCGCATATCGTGCGGCCCGGCTATGCCATCGAATACGACTACTTCGATCCGCGCGATCTGAAATACAGCCTGGAAACCAAAGTGATCGCCGGTCTGTTCTTCGCCGGGCAGATCAACGGCACCACCGGCTACGAAGAAGCCGGCGCCCAGGGTTTGCTCGCCGGCTGCAACGCCGCGCTGCGCGCCCAGGGCAGGGACAGTTGGTGCCCGCGCCGCGACGAGGCCTATATCGGCGTGCTGGTCGACGACCTGATCACCCTGGGCACCCAGGAGCCCTACCGCATGTTCACTTCGCGGGCCGAGTACCGTTTGATCCTGCGCGAGGACAACGCCGACTTGCGCCTGACCGAGAAAGGCCGCGAGCTGGGCTTGGTCGATGACGTGCGCTGGGCCGCGTTCGAAAGCAAACGCGAAGCCATCGCCTTGGAAGAACAGCGTTTGAAAAGCACTTGGGTTCGCCCGGGTACTGCCCAGGGCGAGGCGATCGCCGAACGCTTCGGCACGCCGCTGACCCACGAATACAACCTGCTCAACCTGCTGTCGCGCCCGGAAATCGACTACGCCGGCCTGGTGGCCATCACCGGTGGCGGCGCCGAGGCCCCGCAAGTCGCCGAGCAGGTCGAGATCAAGACCAAGTACGCCGGCTACATCGACCGCCAGCAGGACGAAATCGCCCGCCTGCGCGCCAGCGAGAACACCAAGCTGCCGGTCGATATCGATTACGCGGCGATTTCCGGCCTGTCCAAGGAAATCCAGCACAAGCTCGGCAACAGCCGTCCGGAAACCCTCGGCCAGGCTTCGCGGATTCCCGGCGTCACCCCGGCGGCGATTTCCCTGCTGCTGATCCATCTGAAAAAACGTTCTGCCGGCCAGCAGTTGGAGCACAGCGCCTGATGTCGGTCAGCACTCGGCACGCCGAAGAATTGGCCCGAGGCGCCCTTGAATTGGGGGTCGAGGTGTCGCCGCAACAGCAGGAGCAGTTGCTCGCCTACCTGGCACTGCTGATCAAATGGAACAAGGCCTACAACCTCACCGCGGTGCGCGACCCGGACGAAATGGTCTCGCGCCATCTGCTCGATAGCCTGAGTGTGGTGCCTCATGTGCGCGAGGCTGGGGATAACTGGCTGGATGTCGGCAGTGGTGGCGGCATGCCGGGGATTCCCCTGACGATTCTGTTTCCCGAACGGCAATTCACCCTGCTCGACTCCAACGGCAAGAAAACCCGCTTTCTGACCCAGGTGAAGCTGGAGCTGAAACTGGCCAACCTGCAAGTTATCCACAGCCGGGTCGAGGCCTTCACCCCGGAGCTGCCGTTCAGCGGTATCGTCTCTCGTGCCTTCAGTTCCCTGGAAGACTTCAGCAACTGGACGCGCCACCTGGGCGATGGGCAAACCCTGTGGTTGGCGATGAAAGGCGTGCACCCGGACGACGAACTGCAAGCCCTGCCCGCGGATTTTCGTCTCACCGCCACCCATGTGCTCAAGGTTCCCGGTTGCCAAGGTCAGCGCCATCTGCTGATACTGCGTCGCTCGGTCTAGGGGGAACGCAGCATGGCTAAAGTATTCGCAATCGCTAACCAGAAAGGCGGCGTGGGCAAGACCACCACCTGCATCAATCTGGCCGCCTCGTTGGTGGCGACCAAGCGCCGGGTGTTGTTGATCGACCTCGACCCCCAGGGCAACGCGACCATGGGCAGCGGCGTCGACAAGCACGGCCTGGAGCACTCGATCTACGACGTGCTGATCGGCGAATGCGACCTGGTCGAAGCCATGCAGTTTTCCGAACACGGCGGTTACCAGCTGCTGCCGGCCAACCGCGATCTGACCGCCGCGGAAGTCGCCCTGCTGGAAATGAAAATGAAGGAAAGCCGCCTGCGTTACGCCTTGGCGCCGATCCGCGAAAATTACGATTACATCCTGATCGACTGCCCGCCGGCGCTGTCGATGCTGACGATCAACGCCCTGGTCGCCGCCGATGGCGTGATCATCCCCATGCAGTGCGAGTATTACGCCCTCGAGGGCTTGAGCGATCTGGTCAACAGCATCCAGCGGATCGCCCAGATGCTCAATCCGAGCCTGAAAATCGAAGGCCTTCTGCGCACCATGTACGATCCGCGCATCAGCCTGACCAACGATGTTTCGGCGCAGCTCAAGCAGCACTTCCCCGATACGCTTTACCAAACCGTGATCCCACGCAACGTGCGTCTGGCCGAGGCGCCCAGCTTCGGCATGCCGGCGCTGGTATACGACAAGCAATCCCGTGGCGCTATTGCCTACCTGGCCCTCGCTGGCGAACTGGTTCGTCGTCAGCGCGCCGGCGCTCACACTGCAACCGCCTAAGGAATTTTTTGCATGGCAGCCAAGAAACGAGGGCTAGGACGAGGCTTGGACGCTCTGCTGGGCGGGACCACGGTCACCGCGCTGCAGCAGGAAGCCGCCGAGGCCGATAGCCGCGAACTGCAAAACCTGCCGCTGGACCTGATTCAGCGCGGCAAGTACCAGCCGCGCCGGGACATGGATCCCACCGCCCTGGAGGAACTCGCCCAGTCGATCAAGACCCATGGGGTGATGCAGCCCATCGTGGTGCGTCCGCTGGACGGCGGCCGTTTCGAGATCGTCGCCGGCGAGCGGCGTTGGCGCGCCGCCCAGCGGGCCGGGATCACCGCCATTCCGGCGCTGGTGCGCGAACTGGGCGACGACCGCGCCTACGAGATCGCCATCGTCGAGAACGTCCAGCGCGAAGACCTCAACGCGATGGAGGAGGCCCGCGCCTACGAGACCCTGATGAGCCGCATGGGCTACACCCAGGAGCTGGCGTCGAAGGCGGTCGGCAAGAGCCGCAGCCATCTGGCGAA
>CBIHQF010000345.1:0-4945 GCA_966211665.1 uncultured Pseudomonas sp.
GCAATGGCAAGAAAAGTGGCAATGAGATTACTACGTCAAATGCAATTCCAATTTACTGGTAAAGTATTTAACAGTCGCTGCAGCACCGCGCATTTCGTGCTGCTCGACAGTTTGCAAGTAGCCCTTTTGTGGTTTTTCTACGCACATGTATTCCACAAAAAACCAACTTACAAACTGCGGCTTGGTTCGGTGTTAGGTAGGGAATCAAGATGGCGTGCTTAGTCGTGCAGCCGCTCATTTAATAAGGCAGCTTACATGCATATACCGGGGAAGCGAATCTATGACGAAATGCGCGCGGAAGACGGCGGCGTGTGGTTTGTGCCCGCAAACGGAGGAAAAGAAACCGCGATGTTGGTTAAAGCGCCGACAGCCACTCTTAAGTCTCTGTTGTCCGGCTCTTCGTTCACCGTTGTCATCGGCCTTGAAGGCGACTATCTCTGCACCGGAGTGCGCGTTTACGATGTGCCAGAAGCCCCGTTATTACTATGCAGCGTTCAAAGACACCAAGAGGAACATGCAGCACTTAGGAGAATCGCTCGGGAAGGAGGAACACCGCTATTCCTGTTCAATGAGTTAGATATCTGTGTCGCATGGTCAGATGTAACCTTAACGCCCAAAAGCTCCGTCGCTTTGTCGGACTTTCTCGGGAGAGAAGGGCGGCCGTACTGTGGACCGCTAAATCCCGCAGCATCTTCCGCCTTGGACTCGTTCTGTTTCACCATTGACGAGAGCCAGCATTTCCCGCATGCCAATAAGATTCCAGTCCTTGAGATCCCAGTCGTTGCTGACCAATGGGTTTCAAATAAGATCTCGTTCGCAGGCGTACACGATCACCATACGATTACGCTTGAGGACTTAGATGAAGGAGCCGTTCTTGAGAAGGCAGTTTGGGCATCCCTGGAATCCGTCTTCCCCCTAACTCTTCAGAAGTCACCTCAGGTTAAAGTTGGCGACAAGCTGCGGGAGCTAACAGATGTCCTTGCGTTCCATCGATACGGTACATTTTTAATAGAAACAAAAGATCTTTCCGTGCTTCGTGCTGGCACTGAGCGTAGTAGAGAGCGAAGGGTCAAGGGCACACAGAAGCAAGCAAAGACCGCCGTTGAGCAGCTTGTAGGCGCATCTAAGGCACTGAAGCGCGGAGAAAGAGTTAGTGATCAGCATGGACAAACGCTCACGCCAGTGCTCGACCAGCCACTTCACTGCATCGTGCTACTCACAGAACTGATTCATGAAGGTGATTGGAGCAAACTTGAGACGCAATTGTGGCAAGCGATGATTGAGACCGGCGACTTCTTCCATATACTGGACCTTAGAGAGCTCATCACTCTTCTAAAGACTAGCAGCGGAAAGCCCGAACTCTTGGACTACAATCTCATCCAGCGATGTAAGAGATTCGTCGATTCGAGAACGATACATATCCGCAGCCGTCCTGCCTCGAGAAATAACGCAGAGGAAAGTTCCTAGCTACCACTCTGGAAAATGTAATTGGCGCCCCGACTCCTTGAACATAGGCTTCAGTTATTCAAGGCAACACTGACATACTAAAATTTGCTGCAATCAACGGTGGCGACTTGGTCAATGCTGCAAGTCTTACTTAAACGTCCTCGATAAAGCGCCTTCAGCTTGGTCGTTCATTACGGGACATCCACCGTCGCACAGACCGCTGTAATCGCGACGCGGTTTCGGTCTAGGCTGCACTGTCTATTTAGCGCCCGCCCACCGGAAAAGGAGCTCCCCATGCGCCCCCTGAAAAACCTTTCGCTGCTGACGCTGCTCGCCAGCGCCAGCCTCCACGTCAGCGCCGCCGACCTGCAAGGCGGCGCAGTGGCCGCGCCCGATCAGTACGGTGCGAAAGTCGCCGCCGAAATTCTCAAGGCCGGCGGTAATGCGGTGGATGCCGCGGTCGCCACGGCCTTCACCCTGGCGGTGACCTTTCCCGAGGCCGGCAATATCGGCGGCGGCGGGTTTATGACCCTCTATATGGACGGCAAGCCGTATTTCATCGACTACCGCGAAGTTGCGCCGCTGGCCGCGAGCAAGAATATGTACCTCGACGAAAAGGGCGAGGTGATCGCCAATATCAGCCTGATCGGCGCCAAGGCTGCCGGCGTGCCGGGCACGGTGATGGGTATGTGGGAGGCGCATAAGCGCTTCGGCAGCCTGCCCTGGAGCGAGCTGCTGACCCCTGCGGTGGCCTACGCGCAGAACGGCTTTACGGTCGCCGACAATCAGTACCAGTATCACGAGAACACCCTGGTGCGGTTCGG
The DNA here is from genome assembly GCA_966211665.1 of uncultured Pseudomonas sp. GTDB lineage: Bacteria > Pseudomonadota > Gammaproteobacteria > Pseudomonadales > Pseudomonadaceae > Aquipseudomonas. The sequence goes on from CBIHQF010000345.1 coordinate 2,271, forward strand.
CGGCAAAACCAACTTCGCCGACTATTTCGGCAAAATGAAGCCCGGCGCTCTGCACCGTCAGCCGGAGTTGGCGAAGACCCTGGAACGCATCGCCGACCAGGGCCCGAAGGACTTTTACCACGGCAAGACCGCCGAATTGCTGGTGGCGCAGATGCAACGCGACGGCGGCCTGATCACCCATCAAGACCTCAAAGGCTATAGCGCCAAATGGCGCGAGCCGATGCGTGTCGATTGGCAGGGTAATACGCTCTATACCGCGCCGCTGCCCAGTTCCGGCGGTATCGCTCTGGCCCAGCTGATTGGCATCAAGGAGGCCCGCGCCGCCGATTTCGCCGGGGTCGAACTGAACTCGGCGCGCTATATCCACCTGCTCGCCGAAATCGAAAAACGCGTGTTCGCCGACCGCGCCGACTACCTCGGCGACCCGGATTTTTCCGCGGTGCCGGTCAAGCAACTGACCGACCCGGCCTACCTGAAAAAGCGCGCCGCCGAAATCAACCCGACGGCGATCTCCGCCACCGCGGATGTGCGCCCTGGGCTGGAGCCGCACCAGACCACGCATTTCTCCATCGTCGATCGCCACGGCAATGCGGTGAGTAATACCTACACCCTGAACTTCGGTTTCGGCAGCGGCGTGGTGGTCGAGGGCGCGGGCTTTCTGCTCAACGACGAGATGGACGACTTCAGCGCCAAGGCCGGCGTGGCCAATGCCTTCGGCGTGGTCGGCAGCGATGCCAATGCGATCGAGCCGGGCAAGCGCATGCTCTCGTCGATGAGCCCGAGCATCGTTACCCGCGACGGCGAGGTCAGCCTGGTGCTCGGCACGCCGGGCGGTTCGCGCATCTTCACCTCGATCTTCCAGGTGCTGAACAACCTCTACGACTACGACCTTACACTGGAAAAAGCCGTGGCGGCGCAGCGCGTGCATCACCAGCTGTTGCCCAAGGACACCATCTACTACGACAGCTACGCGCCGCTGACCGGCAAGGTCGCCGAGGAGCTTGAGGCCATGGGCTACACCCTGGAAAACCAGGGCTGGAAGATGGGCGATATCCAGGCGATTCAGGTGCAGGGCAAGACCCTGCACACAGCCTCCGACCCACGCGGGCGCGGGGTCGGCCTGGTCGTGCCGCGGTAGGTTGGCGAGGAGCTATCTGCGTGCCCGCAGCGAGGCGTCCAACCATCTCCGGTTAGTGGCGCGAAGCGTCACGGGCGGCGTTCCCCGTCGTTTTACGAAGAGCGCCCGTCGCCTCCGCCCCCTCTCCCAGAGGGCGAGGGGAGGCGCAGCGCCTGCTCGCTCAGGTTCAAGCCAAGTGTAACTACCGGAGCCTATGTAGGGTGGATCGGGGCGCGTAGCTGGCGCCTTTTTCATCCACCAGCGCAGTTGGTGGATGGGTGAAGCGTCATCCACCCTACGAGCGTAGCGAAGCCCGACAGGGCGGTTGGCGGATCGACATCTGTCGACCTGAATGACGCAGCCCCTCACCCTAGCCCTCTCCCCGTGGGGAGAGGGAACTAATCGCTGATAGCCCCACGCCTACTATTCAACCGATCTCGCCGCTTTCCAGCTTGCGCCAGAGCAAGCGCACCGCCGCCTTGCGTACCAGGGCACAGCGGTACAGGCGGATTTCCAACGGCACCTGCCATTGTTCGCCGGCGCAGATCGCCAGCTCGCCGCGGGCCAGCTCGGCAGTCACCGACAGACGCGGCACCCAGGCCACGCCCATACCTTGCAGGGCCATGGCTTTGAGGCTGTCGGCCATGGCGGTTTCATACACCGTGGTCGAACGCAGGCCGCGCTGGCGCAGCAGCTGGTTGACCGAGCGACCGAGAAAGGCGCCGGCGCTGTAGGCGAGCAGGGGCACGCTAGCGTTGCCTTCGAGATCGAACAGCGGCTGGCCATGTTCGTCGACCGCGCATACCGGCAGCATTTCCGTACGCCCTAGGTGCAGCGAGGGGAAGATTTCCGGGTCCATCTGCATCGAGGCATCGGGGTCGTAGTAGGCCAGAATCAGGTCGCAGGCGCCTTCGCGCAGGGCATGCACCGCCTCGCCGACGTTGCTCGCCACCAGGCGTGTGCTCAGCGGCAGGCCCTCGCGGCGCAAGCGTGCGATCCATTCGGGGAAGAAGCCCAGGGTCAACGAATGCGCCGCGGCGATCTGCAGCACTTCGCCCTGCTGGCCTTCGACGTTATGCAGGTGGCGCACCACTTCGCCCAACTGATCGACCATGCTGCGCGCGGTAACCAGAAACAGCTGGCCGGATTCGGTCAGCTCCACCGGCGTGCAGGCGCGGTTGACCAGGGTCAGGCCGAGCATGCTTTCCAGGCTGCGAATGCGCCGGCTGAATGCCGGCTGGGTGACGAAACGCTTCTGCGCCGCCTGGGAAAAACTGCGGGTGGCGGCCAGAGCGACGAAGTCCTCCAGCCATTTGGTTTCCAGGTTCATCGACTACCCTTGGAGTGAGTCAGTGCGCCGGCCACCGGCCGTCCAGAGCCATCCTGCCCTATCAGGCCGTTGAAAAACTACCTGCGTTGGCAATACTGCGTTAAAAACAGGCTCGGATGCGAGCCCAGTCGGAATGCTCATTTACAACAGTAAAGTCGAGTGCGACCCCAGCCCTTCCTCGCCTGTTTTTGCCTTGTCTTGCCTGCCTCGCCTACGTTTTTCAACGGC
>CBIHQF010000346.1:0-4897 GCA_966211665.1 uncultured Pseudomonas sp.
GATTCACCTCCTCGTAACGCAGCGCCAAGGTGCATTCGCCAAGCAGCGCCAGGGCGTCGTCGTTGCGCAAACCATCGGCTGTGCGCTGGCAACCCGAGGCCACCGGCTTGGCCGCCGCAGTGGACAGCCCGGCCATGCGCGCGGCATGCAGCATTCCGGCGGCAACCGTGGTCTTGCCGATTTCCGTGTCGGTACCGGTGACGAAATAGGCCGCAGTCATGCTTGGCACTCCTCCTTGCTCAATACGCCGTAAACCACTTGATAAGTCGCCGGCAGCCCTTGCGGTTGGCGAAACCCTTCATAGGCGGCGAGCAGCGCGAGCATGCGCGTGCGGCCGGTCAAGCCGCCCGGCCGGCCGGGGTTGAGGTTATGCGCGCCCAAGGCTTTGAGCTCATGGGTGAGGCTGCGCAGATCCGGGTAATGCAGCACCTGCGGGCGGCTTTGCAGGCTCAGCACCTGCAATCCGCTGGAGGCACAGAGCCCTTGATAGTCCTCGAAGCGGCGGAAGCGGTTGACGTGCACGAAGCCGTCGACCGCCTGCCAACTGTCGCGCAATTCGCGCAGGGTGCCGACGCACAGGCTGCTGAAGGCCAATATGCCGCCCGGCCGCAGCACTCGCCGGGCTTCTTTCAATACCGCGGAGAAATCCCCGCACCATTGCAGCGCCAGGCTGGAGAACAACAGGTCGCAGGATTCGTCGCACAACGGCAGACGCTCGGCATCGCCGGCGACGAAGTGCCGCGCACCGGCCAACGGCTGGGCATGGCGCAGCATGCCTTCGGCGATATCCAGAGCCACGCCTTCAGCACCCGCAAAGCGCTCGCCGAGGGCACGGCTGAAATAGCCGGTGCCACAGCCCATATCCAGCCAGCGCGCGGGTTTGCTCGATTCAGGCAGCCGCGCCAACAGTTCATGACCCACCGCCCGCTGCAAAGCGGCGACGCTGTCGTAGCTCTCGGCCGCGCGGGAAAACGAGGTGGCGACCTGGCGTTTGTCGGGCAGGCCGCCAGGCTGGAAGGTTTCTCTCATCGGCTGGCCTCGACGTAGGGTGCGCCGTGCGCACCATTGATCCGACACCATTGGTGCGCACGGCGCACCCTACGGAGATCAGTCATCGCCGGCCTCGTGGAAAAACGCCCGAATCGTCGAGGCCAGTTCATGGGGGCGTTCCAGGGCGAAGGCGTGACTGGCGTTGTCGATCAAGCCGATTTCGACATCCGGCAACAGCGCCAGCAGGGCTTGGGCCGCCTCGGCCGGAACCAACGCATCCTGACCGGCGAACAGGTGCAATTGCGGGCCGACGAAGGCTTGCAAGGCGGCACGGGTATCCAACGCAGCCAACAGATCCAGACCGGCCAACAGATGCTCCGGCACAATGGCCGGTGCGGCCGCCTGCAACTGTCGCGACAGCCCGCGCGGGTCGCTCGCGCCCTGGGCGCAGAGCAAGGCGAAACGCTTGAGGGTGGCGCGGGCATCGCTGGCGCAACCCTGGCGAAAGGCGGCGAATGTTTCAGCGGCCATGGCGCTGGGCCAATCCGCGTCGGCGACGAAGCGCAGGTTGCTGGCCAGGGTCAGCAAGCCGGGGCAGTGTTCGCCGCGCCGTGCGGCCAGTTCGGCGGCGAGCATACCGCCCAGGGACCAACCGCCGAGCCAGGCGTCTTGCGCCAGATTGTCGTCCAGCTCGTCGAGCCAGGCGACGGGGTCGCTGGAGTCGAGCGGCGGCAGCGGCTCGATCTCGACATGCAGACGCGGATCGAGGCCGCGCAAAGCGGCAGCCAAATGTTCGAGCGGCGCCGTGCCCAGGCCCCAGCCGGGCAATAGAATCAGCCGGTCACGCATTGGCGGCCTCGGCCGGCAACAGCGTCCAGCATTCAGCCAGGGCCTCCAGCAACTCCAGTTGCGCCAGGCTATGGGCCGCCGACAGCGTCACCCGCAAGCGCGCGCTCCCCGCCGGCACGGTCGGCGGACGAATCGCGGTGACCAGCAAACCGCGCTCGCGCAGCAGCTGCGACAACTGCAGGGCGCGGGCGCTGTCGCCGATCAGGATTGGCTGGATCGGCGTGGCGCTATCCATCAGTTGCAGGCCGATCGCCTGGGCGCCTTCGCGAAAGCGCGTGATCAAGGCATTCAGATGCTCGCGGCGCCAGTGTTCGCTGCGCAGCAATTCCAGGCTTTTCAGGGTGGCGCAGGCCAGGGCCGGCGGCTGACTGGTGGTGTAGATATAGGGCCTGGCGAATTGCACCAGGGTCTCGATCAGTTCCTCGCTGCCGGCGACAAAGGCGCCGGCGGTGCCGAAGGCCTTGCCCAGGGTGCCGACCAGCACCTGCACGTCGTCCACGCCCAGGCCGAAATGCTCGACGATCCCGCCGCCCGTGGCGCCCAGCGGGCCGAAACCATGGGCGTCGTCGACCATCACCCAGGCGCCGGCTCTGCGCGCTTCGGCACAGAGCGCCGGCAGATCGGCGAGGTCACCGTCCATGCTGAACACGCCGTCGGTCACTACCAGGGTATTGCCGCTGGCCTTGGCCAGACGACTGGCCAGGCTGGTGGCGTCGTTATGTAGATAACGGGAAAAGCGCGCCCCGGAAAGCAGGCCGGCATCCAGAAGCGAGGCATGGTTGAGGCGGTCTTCCAGCACCGTATCGCCCTGGCCGACCAACGCGGTGACCGCCCCCAGGTTGGCCATATAGCCGGTGGAGAACAGCAGCGCCCGTGGCCGGCCGCTGAATTCGGCCAGGGCCTCTTCCAGTTCGTGGTGCGGGCTGCTGTGGCCGATCACCAGATGGGAGGCGCCGCCGCCGACGCCCCATTTCTGCGCACCGGCGCGCCAGGCCTCGATCACCTGGGGGTGATTGGCCAGGCCGAGGTAATCGTTGGAACAGAAGGCCAGTAGTTCGCGGCCGTCGACCTGAACCAGCGGACCTTGCGGCGATTCGAGCAAGGGCCGTTGACGGTAAAGATTGGCGGCGCGGCGCTCGGCGAGGCGTGAGGCGAGATCGAAGGGCATCAATAGCTCCAAGCTTCAAGCCACAAGCTTCAAGCAGCGCGCGCGTTCGGCTTGCGGCTTGAGGCTTGTGGCTGCCGTCGTCAGACGGCCGAGTAGAACAGCTTGGAGTCGCGCTGTTCGACCAGGGCCTGCTCGATGGCCGCCTGATGCACTTCGTCGGCATGTTCTTCGCGCTCTTCCGGCTTGATACCGAGACGGGCGAACAGCTGCATGTCCTTGTTGGCTTGCGGGTTGGCGGTGGTCAGCAGTTTTTCGCCGTAGAAAATCGAGTTGGCGCCGGCGAGGAAGGCCAGGGCCTGCATCTGCTCGTTCATTTGCTCGCGGCCGGCGGACAGGCGCACGTGGGACTGCGGCATCATGATCCGCGCCACGGCGAGCATGCGGATGAAATCGAACGGGTCGACATCCTGCTCGTCGGCCAGCGGCGTGCCCTTGACCTTGACCAGCATATTGATCGGCACCGACTCGGGATGCTCCGGCAGGTTGGCCAGTTGAATCAGCAGGCCGGCGCGGTCGTCCAGCGACTCGCCCATGCCGAGAATGCCGCCGGAGCAGATCTTCATCCCCGCATCGCGCACGTAGGCCAGGGTTTCCAGGCGCTCGCCGTAGGTGCGGGTGGTGATGATATTGCCGTAGAACTCCGGCGAGGTATCCAGGTTGTGGTTGTAGTAATCCAGACCGGCCTCGGCCAGGGCGGCGGTCTGCTCCTTGTCCAACTTGCCCAGGGTCATGCAGGTTTCCAGGCCCAGGGCCTTGACCCCTTCGACCATTTTCAGCACATAGGGCATGTCCTTGGCCGACGGATGCTTCCAGGCCGCGCCCATGCAGAAACGGGTCGAACCTATGGCTTTGGCCTCGGCGGCGGCATCCAGCACCTTCTGCACTTCAAGCAGTTTTTCCTTGTCCAGACCGGTGTTGTAGTGGCCGGACTGCGGGCAGTACTTGCAGTCCTCCGGGCAGGCGCCGGTCTTGATCGATAAGAGGGTCGAGACCTGCACGCGGTTGGCATCGAAATGCGCGCGGTGCACGGTTTGCGCCTGGAACAGCAGGTCGTTGAAGGGTTGTTCGAAGAGCGCCTTGACCTCGGCTAGGGTCCAGTCGTGACGTTGGTTGGCGGTGCTGGTGGCGCCCATCGGTTTTTCCTTCTGTTCTCGTTCATGGAACCCGGCATACGCGCGTGCGGGTTTTTTCAGCGGCCTGCTACAGTGGCGCAGGCATGACATGGATGTTCGGCATATTTATGGAAGGCTTATGCGCTGTCAACCTGAAAACCTACACCCGGTTTACAACTGGTTAAAAAACAAACAATCCTGCTTGCTCTGCGACGAACCCGCCGACGCTGCAACGGCCATTTGCACCAACTGCGAGGCCGAGCTGCCGTGGCTTGGCGGCCATTGCCAGCGCTGCGCTTTGCCCCTGCCCGACAGCGGGCTGACCTGCGGCAGTTGCCTGCGCAACCCGCCCAGCTTCGAGCGGGTCGAAGCACCTTGGCGCTATGCCTTTCCCGTCGACAGCCTGATCACCCGCTTCAAGCATCAAGCCAAGTGGCCAATGGGACGTCTGCTCGGCGAACTTTTGTCACAGCATTTGCTGCACGCCTTCGATGAGGGGCTGCCGCGCCCCGACTTGTTGCTGCCCGTGCCCCTGGCCGGCCGCCGACAGCGCCAGCGCGGCTTCAACCAGGCGGCGATGCTCGCCCAATGGCTGAGCGCAGCCTTGCAACTGCCCTGGCAGGACGCCTGGCTGCAGCGGGTGATCGATACCCCCGCACAACAGCAATTGGATGCCGCCACCCGTAAGCGCAACCTGCGCCGCGCCTTTGCGCTCGCCCCGCAGCAGCGGGTCGCGGGCCTGCACCTGGCGTTGGTCGACGACGTGCTGACCACCGGC
>CBIHQF010000347.1:0-4883 GCA_966211665.1 uncultured Pseudomonas sp.
GAATGGCACCCTTTTGAAGTTCTCCACGAGTGTGCTCCTTTGACCTTACGGCGTCGTTACGGCGCCGCTTTTTCCCGGTTACCGACAGCGCGCTAGAGCCTGCGAAATCAGGCGTATCAGGCCGATCGAGCAGCGCGCATTTTTTTCGTAACAGCGAGTCGCTCCATCACACGAACGAGGTAGTTGGATATGCGTATAGCGCTGGTAATCCTCGGCTGCATGTTGGCCGGCGGCCTGCGGGCGGAACCTCTGCGGGTGGCCATGGAAGGGCAGTTCCCGCCCTTCGAGGAAGTCAACGCCGAAGGCCAGTTGCAGGGCTTCAACGTCGATATCGCCCAGGCGCTGTGCCAGCAGATGAAAGTCGAATGCGAGCTGCAGCGCTTCACCTGGGACGACCTGATTCCGGCCCGGCAGGAGGGCCGCACGGACCTGGTGCTGGCCTCGATGTCGATCACCGAGGAGCGCCAGCAGAAGGTCGACTTCACCAACAGGTACGCGCAAACCCCGGCGCTGTTCTTCGCCCGCAAAGGCTTGGTGCACGAGGTGATCATCACCCCGCGGCGGATCAAGGGTAAGCAGGTCGGCGTGCAGCGCGGCACCACCTACGACCAGTACCTCGGCGCCAAGTACGCAAAGCACGTGCAACTGCAGCGCTTCGAAAGCACCGAGGACATGTACCAGGCGCTGTACGAGGGGCGCGTGGACGTGGTGCTGGACGATGCCGTGTCCGGCTATTTCGGCTTTCTAAACGGCGAGCGCGGGCAGAACTTCGAACAGGTCGGCAACAAGGTCGTGGCCCCGGCGATTTTCGGCAAAGGCCAGGGCATCGCTGTGCGCAAGGGTAACCAGGAACTGCGCGAACGCCTCGACCGCGCCTTGCTGGAGATCCTTGGCAATGGCGTCTATCGGCGCATCGAAAAAGGCTATTTCACTCAATTCTCGGTTTATTGATAGCTCGGTTAATCGATAGGAGGCAGGCATCACCTAAAAACTCGCAGTGTGGCGTTTCCGTTGTAGTTCCCGTTTCACAACATCCACAAAAAGAGTGCCGATAGCGGCACGTCTCGGAGAACTCGAAAATGATGCTCAGAAAGATGATGTTGCGTTGTGCTGTGTTGATCCTCGCCTGCTTGCCGGCTGTCGGCTATTGCGCAGGCCCGCTGCTGTTGATCGGCGGTGGCTTGAAGGACGACAACGCGGCGATTTACCAGAAATTGATTCAACTGGCCGGCGGCAGCGGCCAGGCGCGGATCGGCGTGATCACCGCCGCCTCCATTCCTGAGAGCGACGATCCGGATGCAGGCACCGCCGAAGCGCGCAACTCCAAGAGTAACGGCGAGTTCTACGCCAACCTGCTGGAAACCTACGGCGCCGCCGATGCACAGTGGATTCCCATCGACCTCGACCAGATCGGTAATAACAGCAATCCCCAGGTCGTCGACCAGATCAACAGCATGACCGGCTTCTTTTTCGGCGGCGGCGACCAGTCGCGCCTGACCCAGACCCTGCAGACCGCCACCCGCGGCGACAGCCCTGCGCTGGCCGCGATCCGCGCGCGGCACGCCGCCGGCGCGGTACTCGCCGGCACCAGCGCCGGCACCGCGATCATGGTCCAAGGGCCGATGATCACCGGCGGCGAAAGCTACGACGCGCTGCGTTATGGCGTCTACACCACGCCGGGCGGCGACGATCTGTCTTACGACATGCAGGGCGGTTTCGGCTTCTTCGACTACGGCCTGCTCGACACCCACTTCAGCGAGCGTGGCCGTCAGGGTCGTATCGTGCGCCTGGCCGACTACACCCAGGTGCCGTTCGCCTTTGGCGTGGACGAAAACACCGCATTGCTGGTGCAGAACAACGCCAGCCTGGGGCAGATCGAGATGCAGGTCATAGGCGCGGCCGGTGTGTTCATTTTCGATCTGCGCAACAAAGAGCGCGGCACCGGCAGCAGCTACGCGCTGTACGACGTGCTGGGCAGCTACCTGACCGAGGGCGACCGTTATCGCCCGGCCGCCGGTCAGTTCGTCATCGCCAGCGGCAAGACCAGCCTGCGCGGTCGCGAGTATTACAGCACTGCGATGAGCGCCACCGGCGATATCTTCAGCAGCCCGAACAACAGCGGCGCCGATGGCCGGCGCAACCCGCGCGAATTCGTCGAGGTCAGCGTCGACCTGTTCGACAGCGCCGTGACCAGCACCCTGGGCCGCACCTACGAGCGCAACCCGCGTTTCCGCGTCGATCTGTTCAAGAGCACGCAGTTCGACAGCCATGGTTACCAGGGCACGGTTGCGGGTAAGAACATGACGTCCTACCTGCGTCTGCTGATGGATTTCCGTCCCAACTGAGGTCGTATGCAGCGGGTGCGCAAGGCGCCCGCTATAGCCTTCTAGCGCGGGCTGATGGCCGCGGCTTTGTGATAAAGCTCGGCCATGCGCTGTTTGCCCTTATGCAGTTCGTCCTGCAGATAGCGCAGCTCATCGTGCGGCGATTTGATCATCCCGGTCACGCTGCAATGGCCGGTCAGGCCGCGGGCCAATAGCAACACGCCGAAGCCGATGCTGCCCAGGCCGATCTCGTCGCGCCGATTCAGGCCCAGGCCTAGCAGGCCCAGACCCAATGCGGCCGACAGGGCGCGTTCCCAGCCTTGTATATCGCCGGGCCTCGAAGCGTCCGGGTCTATCCGGGGCGGTATCTTGATCATTTCGTTTCTCCATTCTCAGGCAGTCGGTTCAAGCGGCCGGGCCGGCAGATGGGGCTGCCGGTGGCGGTTCGGCGTCCTGGTCCGCGGCGGTCGTGGGCGCCTCCATGTGCAGCTGCGGCATCGGCCGGGTGTCGCTGCACAGTGTCTGTTGATCGGGCGTCTTCAGCGTCCGTTCGAGCACTCGTTTTACCTCGCAGTGGCCGGTGACCCCGCGCCATACGCCCATGCCGCCCAGGCCCAGGTTGATCAGGCCGGACAGCCCGCCTTTACGCAGGCCCCTGGCGATCAGCAACAAGCCGCCGCCAATCGACGCGGTGCGCTCCCAGCCATGCACGTTCTGGTAGGGAATGATCGCTTTCGGCGATGGCGACGGCGATTCGGGGGCGGATGCGAGCATGGCGTGACTCCTTCGCTGGGGTGCGGGGTAATTAACCGACCGTCGATCCGCTGGCGCTGTTCAATGCTCGCGATAAACGGCTAGCGGGGCGCCAGCGTAGCGAAGCGGCGGTGTGGAGCGCGGCCAGCTCTACGCCAGCGCTTTTCGCCCGACGGACAGGCAAAACTGTTTGCCCCCGGCAGGGTCGATTGCTCAGATCGGTGCCGCTGTTCGCGGCATTGCAAAGTCGAGTCGACCATGGAGTGGTGTATGCGAAAAATTCCCGGCCACACCCTGTTCGACAGCTCGCCGGCGCTATTGCGCGAGGGTTATCACTTCATCTCCAATCGTTGCCAGCGCTATGACAGCCCGGTGTTCGCCACGCGTTTACTGTTGCAGTACACCCTGTGCCTGCGCGGCGAGATGGCGGCCGAATTGTTTTACGACCAGCAATTGTTCAGCCGTAAAGACGCGTTGCCGCGCATGCTGCAGAAAACCCTGCTCGGGGTCGGCGGCGTGCAGGGTATGGATGGGCCCGAGCACCTGCAGCGCAAGCGCTTGTTTCTCCAGGCACTGAATACGGAGCGTGTCGAGCAACTGGTGCGCCTGGCCGAGCAACAGTGGCTGGCGGCGCTGCAACGCTGGGAAGGCCAGTCCCATGTGGTGATTTTGCCGGAGATCGAAATGCTCCTGTGCAAAGCCGTATGCCGCTGGGCGGGTGTCCCTTTGGGCAACGAGGAAACAGTGCAGCGCCGCCAGCAGCTGGCAGCGATGATCGATGGCGGCGGGCGCGTCGGCTGGGGGCAGATAGCGGCTCGCATCGCGCGCAGCAAGGCGCAAGCCTGGGCCGGCGAGCTTATCGAAGGGCAACGCAGCGGACGCTTCGATGCGCCGGTGGATTCGGCCATCGCCCTGGTCAGTCGCCACCGCGGCTTTGATGGTGAGCTCTTGAGCACGCCTGTCGCCGCCGTCGAATTGCTCAACTTGCTGCGCCCGACCGTGGCCGTCGCACGCTTTATCGTATTCGCCTTGCTGGAGCTGCATCGTCATCCCGAATGGCAAAGGCGCTTGGCTCGCGACGATGGCTGGTTGCGCCCGTTCACCCATGAGGTGCGCCGTCTGTACGCGTTCTTTCCGTTTATCGCGGCGCGGGTTCGCCAGGATTTCGAGTGGGAAGGGTATGGGTTCAAGGCCGGCACCCGGGTATTGCTGGATCTGTACGGCACCAACCGCGATCCCGCCACCTGGGAACAACCCGAGGTCTTCATGCCGGAGCGCTTCGTCGGTTGGCAGGGCGACGCCTACAGCTTCATTCCCCAGGGCGGCGCCAGCGCCGAATACCACCATCGCTGCCCCGGCGAATACATGACCATCGTGCTGATCGAGAGCGCATTGCAGCTGTTCTGCCGGCGCATGCACTACACCATCGCCGAGCAAGACCTCAGCGTATCGACCCGGCGCATGCCGATGCTGCCGGCGAGTTGCCTGGTATTGAGCGATATAGAAGCGGTGCGCGCTTAGCGCTGATTGCACCGTCAGTCGTGCGAATGGTCCCGATACCCTCGTCGGATACGTGGCGACTTGAACCGCTGGGTGGCAGCGGCCATGTGGATTGCCGCTAACTGCGCGGCCAACCTGGCTGGAGCAGCCCACCCACATTGGCGTGTGGGTGGGTATTGAGGCGCTAGCCGTCGATTACCAGGTGAAGTTCACCGAAGTCAGCATGTTGCGCTCGTCGCCGTAGCGGCAACTGCTGAATTCGCAGTAGGTGTACTCCTTGTCGGTGAGGTTGTTGGCGTTGAGGGT